>CAMVRH010000001.1 GCA_947169835.1 uncultured Lachnospira sp.
AATATCTCTCGATTTAAGAGAAGAAATATATTTATATTTAAAACACGTTATTAACTTAATGGATGAGATAGCTAGTAAACACAACCAAGAGGTGAAGAATGAAAAAGACAGAGATAATTAGAATATTAAACGAGAATGCAGCTGAAGTTGAGCAGATGCCTTATATGGACGAAGAGACCGCTATTAGAACCGAAGAATTATTAGAAGCTATTGACGGAGCGGTTAAACACTTATCTAGATCTAAACGAGAAAGAATACGAGAATTCTTAAGCGACATCTTAGATTTTACTGGTAAGTTAGCAATAATATTGTTCTTAACAGCAAGTAGCGGAGCGATAATTTTAGGAGTAGTAAAACTGCTGCTATGGGTTCTAAGTGGAATAATTAGTTAGTTCAAATCATATCAACGGAAATAAAAACAAAGCGAGGAATAGAGATGCCAATTAAGCCTGGTAGTTTAGCAAAGGAATATCTAAATAGAGCATACTTTGTTAAACAGAAAATTCACGACAAGCAATCCGAAATAGAAGAACTAGAAAGTTTATTAGGAAATAAGGCGGTCCAATTAAAGAAGGATAAGGTCTTATCTTCTAATATTGGTGGAGCCGAACCTAATATCATAGCTAAGATGGTCGACCTTAAGAATGAGGTTGAAGAGTTATATAAACAATACGACTTACTCATTAAAGAGAATAAAGAAGTTATAGAGTCAATTACAGATCCGATTTATCGGAGTATTATTTATAGACGGTTCTGTGGCTATAAAAGGTTCTGGGATATTGCGCAAGAACTAGGATATTCCGAGCGACAAGTATATCGCAAATATAACGAGGCCCTAGAGTGGATAGAGAAGAATATATTATGTGATATAGAATCATAATAGCAACACAGCTACATGCGCGTCTTTTAGTTGTATCTCAGCGCGTTATGTAGATATGTTTCCCCAATTTTTCCTCCCGTGTGTTTTTTATATTTTTCGCACGGGAGGTTTTTGTTTGTAAATAAAAGATGTCAGTAATGTCAGTTAAAAGTGTGATATTATAGTATTGTGAAAAGTTGCGATGAAGAGAATTAACTGCAACTATCACACCTTGCTTGACGTAATCCTTTTTGATGTGTTACGGAAAAACATTACCGCTTAGTAATTTACTAGGCGGTTTTTGTTTGTGAGGCGCAGGAGGTGTGAAGAATGGCAAACAGTAAATATGATACACACGTTAAGCCTAGACTTAACGAAATAAAACAATGGGTCGAGGATGGCGCAACTGATACGGAAATAATTAAAGCATTAGAAGTTTCTCGCCCAGCATTTTATAAATATATAAAACAGCACGAAGAATTAGATCAGATAATCAAAGAAGGTAGAACTGCTAAGGTTAAAGAACTAAAGGCAGTTCTTTTTAAGAAAGCATTAGGCGGACAGCGAGTGTCAAAGGAAGAATACGAATTAAATAAAAGCACTGGCGAGATGGTATTAGTTAAACAGATTATTGCTAACGACCCAGCCAACCTTACAGCGATTATGATATTACTTAAGCACTGGGATAAGAACGAGGACGGTACTTGTAAATGGTCTAATGAACCAGCAGCTATCGAGATTAAACAGAAGGAACTAGAACTTAAGAGAGAGATAGCAGAAGAGAACAACTGGTGATGAATTATGTTTAATAGCTTAAAAGATTTTTATAGATCTAAAGAATGGCAAGAGTTTCGAGAGGTTGTTATCGGGCAACGTATCGAAGAAGACGGAGCAGTTCACGATGAGGTGACTGGTAAACCTATCGTTAAGAAATACGATATAGTATTACATCATAAAGAAGAACTAACAGAGCAGAATGTAAACGATAGAAATATAAGTCTTAATCCAGATAACATTATGATCATATCGCACGAGACACACAACAAGTTACACAAGCGATTCGGATACAGTGGACTTCGCAAAGTCTTTTTAGTTTACGGTTCGCCTTGCGCTGGTAAATCAACCTGGGTGAATAACGTTGCTGGCTATGGCGATATCATAATGGATATGGATTCAATATGGGAATGCATAACCAATAGTGATAAGTATCATAAGCCAGATGCTTTAAAGAGAAACGTGTTCGCTATACGTGATGTTATATTAGAACAAATAATGATGAGAGTTGGTAATTGGTCTCAAGCATTTGTTATCGGTGGATATCCTAACAAGATGGATAGAGAAAGATTAGCTGACAAACTCGGTGCTGAGCTGATTCACATAGACACGGATAAAGAAACGTGCTTATCTAGAGCAAAGAATGATGAATGGCGCGGATTTATTCAGAAATACTTTGACGAGTTCACGGGATAGCCCCGGGGGTTCGTCGTTTTTATATGCGTCGTGGGAGACTGGAAGTGGGCCTAGTTTCCACGCAAGGTCCATTTTTCATTTTTTTCGAAAAAGTACGGACGATAAATTAAGAGAACGAGGAAGAACGCATGAGCAGGAAAGAAGAGTTACTATCTATACTGGACTCGGTGGACGAAGAGCAACAAACAATACTTAAGAAGCTAGTAGATGAGATTGTTTTTCTAGAAGAGAGAATGGCGGAGTTAAAAGAGTTACCATTTATCCGAGTGCATCCAGAAAAGAAAACTAAACAAGAGGCAACGGTTGCGGCCAGACAATATAAAGAGATGTCGCAGTCCTATATGAACGGAATTAGAATTCTTTCATCCGTTGTTAGACACGAAGGCGAAGGTATTGATGTAGATCCAGTTCAAGAGTTCTTAAAATCTTATGGAAAGCAATAAGAGTTATCTAAAAGAATATTACGAGGAATGCAAGAGCGGAAATATAATCATTGGTCGCGAACTAATGACGCAACTAGAAAAACTTATTGCAGATTTAGATAATAAGAAATACAAGTACGAGACCGAAGAGGCTCATTTAAGAATTGAGTTTATGGAAAACTTGTGCTTGCAAAGTAAGAATCCATTTTATATGAAACCGCTAAAGCTAATGCTTTGGCAGAAGGCATTTTTTGAAGTTGTTTATTCTTTCAAAAAATATAGCGACGAGACTGGCAGATGGATAAGGCGATTTAAAAAAGTGCTGCTGCTTATTGCTAGAAAAAATGGCAAGACAACAATGATGGCTGGCGATGCTCACTTCGACTTAAGAGCCGGCGATGGTGGAATGGATATTGTTTGCGCATCCAACGATGAGAAACAAGCGAATCTACTTTGGAGCGAAATCGAAGGGATGCGAAAACGCATTGACCCTAAGATGAGATACACACATAAAAATCTAACGTGTATTTCAAACAAAAAGAACGATACAAAAATCTATAAGATGTCCGCTAAGACTCAAAACAAGGACGGACGAAATATAGACAAAACATATATGGACGAGTCTCACGATGCAAAGGATGATGAGATAGCCGGTGCTTGTGAGAAATCAATGTCTACTAAAGACGAACCATTATTTTTCAACCTTACCACCGAGGGACAGATTGACAAAGGTTATCTAGATCAAGAACTAGAATATGCAAGAGGTGTACTGAAAGATGAGATAGAAGATGATTCGTACTTGCCCTGGTTATATACTCAGGACAGCGAGGAAGAGGTATGGCAGGATGAACGCTCTTGGACGAAATCTAATCCGTCTCTCGGTGTCGTTAAGAAAGTTAGCTTTATCAGAAGCGAACTAGAAAAGTCCAAGATTCAGAAGTCAACTAGAATGCAGACTTTGTGTAAGGACTTTAACATTAAACAGAACTCAACTCAGTCCTGGTTGCTACGTGAAGATTATGTATACGAGCAACCTATATACGACCTAGAAGAGTTTAGAGGTCAGATGTGTCTAGGAGCTGTGGACTTATCAGCAACGACAGATCTATCGAATGCTAAAATCTTTTTAATGAAACCAGGCGACGACACGAGATATATTTATTCGCATTATTGGATTCCAGAATCGAAATTGAGAAAAACTCCTGACGAGTCATCTGGAGCGCACTATTCAGAATGGGCTAAAGACGGAATCCTAACTATACACGAAGGAAACGAAATAGATATATCAAGGATAGCGGACTGGTTCTATGAGTTATACGATAAATACGACATTCGATTATTTGTTTGCGGATATGATCAGAGATACGCAAAGACGTTTTTAGACAGAATGGAATATTACGGATTTAATTGTGAGATGATCTATCAGAATAAATACGTAATGAGCGGACCAATGAAGTTAGTCGAGGCTGAATTAAAATCTCAGTCTATAAACTATAATCAAAACGAGATGGATAGATGGTGTCTTGGTAATGCAAGCATCCAAATTGATAATCTCGGAAATATAATGTGCGTTAAAGTAAATAATAATGATAAACGAAGAATTGACGGAGCCGTCACCTTAATAATTCTATATGAGGTGTTTAGGCGACATCGAGATGAGTTTATGAAGATGTTACAAGCGGAGCAATAAAGGCTTCGCTTTTTTAATGCAGAAATTAAGGGAGTAGAATCGTGGGTATTTTAACAGATTTTATTAACAAGTTTAGAAATCAAAAAGACAAGAAAATCTACGCGGATATTCTAAATAACCGAACACCGATTTTTTCGATGTATGGTCAAGATATCTTTACGAGCGATGTAGTTCGCCAAGCGATTGATTGTATAGTCTGTGAACTGAAGAAACTAAACATCAAACACGTGCTATTAGAAAACTCGGAACCGGTTCCAGTAAATAAAGGACCGCTAGCAGCAGTCTTAAGAGAACCTAACGACCGAATGACACAGAGCGATTTAATCGAGCGAATGATGAGAGGTTATTTCATTAAGCAAAACTCTTTTGTCATTAAGACCTGGGTGCAAAAAGGCGGAGTTAAGACGATAACTGGTTTGTGGCCTATTCAGCCATCAACAGTAGATTTCTTACAAGACCCGACCGGTGAATTGTTTGTGAAGTTCGTTTTTCCAAATGCTTACGAGGTTACGTTACCTTATGAGGACGTTATTCATCTTAAGAAGGACTATTACAGAAACGAGTTTATGGGTGGCGATGAAAACGGCCGTGCAAGTTATAAAGAGCTGATTAAAACACTAGAACTAAACGATAAAGTCCTCCAGGGAGTCTCTAACGCGCTCGACAGTTCTTATGCCATTAACGGGGTTATGAAATATAACACCGTTCTAGATAAAGGCAAAATGGAAAAGAATATCGCTGAGTTCGAAGAAAAGTTAAGAAACAATGAGAGCGGCATTATCGGACTAGATTTGCAAGGCGAGTTTATTCCACTTCAAAACAAAATTAAGTTAGTGGATGAGGCGACTCTTAAGTTTATCGATGAAAAGATTTTAAGACACTTTGGAGTTCCACTTCCAATTCTAACTGGTGACTATAACAAAGAGCAGTACGAGGCATTCTATCAGAAAACATTAGAGCCTTTAATAACATCACTAAATCAAGAGTTTACTAAGAAGGTGTTTAGTAAGCGCGAAAAGGATTTAGGTAATCAAATTAAGTTCTATCCTCACGAGTTGATATTTATGACAACAACTCAGAAGATAGATCTTTTTAATATGCTCACTGATACATCAAGTTGCTACAAAAACGAAGTGAGAGTTGCATTCGGACTAGAACCGCTAGAAGAACTCAAAAATCAAATAGCGACTTCATCTAACAAACAGAATGCTGAAAACAATACAGAGAATAACAATGGAGGTACATCTCAAAATGGGTAAAAAAGAAAAAGATGTTTTTATCGGTAAAAACGAAGAAGTAAGAGACAACGACTTCACTAATCGAAGTTTTTGTTTCGAGTTAAGAGCTGAAGAAGATGAGGAAAGAGGAAATATAATCGTCGGACGTCCAATAGTTTACGAGTCAAAGACTTGTATTGGAGGAATGTTCGAAGAGGTTATAGCAAAAGGCGCGTTAGATGATGCAGATCTAACAGACGTTAGATTCTTAACAAACCACGACACTAGCAAATTACCACTAGCTAGAAGTCGTAAAAACACAAAGAATTCAACAATGCAACTAACACCAGATGATGATGGTTTAGGAATTCGCGTTGATTTAGATGTCGAGAATAACACTGAGGCTAAGAACTTATACTCAGCAGTTAAACGAGGCGACATCTCAGGAATGAGTTTTATGTTCGGCATTGATGATGAAGAATGGTCAGACCTAGAGTCAGACATGCCACTTAGAACTATTAAAAAGATTTCAACAGTGATAGAAGTTTCGGCTGTTACTTTCCCAGCATACGAAGCAACATCTATCGCTGCTAGAGATAAAAGCGCGTTGGAGAATGCGCGACAAGCGGTGGAGACTGCTCGTCAAGAGTCGGTGGAGACTGACGAAAAAGAAGAAAAAAGGAAAGTAGAGCTAGAAAAGCTAAAAATTCAAACTTTATATGGAGGTAAAAAGTAATGTTAGAGTTTTTGAAGAAGCTTATCGAAAGAAAGCAAAAAGAAGTTTCAGCTATCGAACTTAGAATTAAAGAGTCTGATAGCGCAGACGAAGTGAGAGAGTTAGGCGACACTCTTAAGACTTTAAGAGATGAAATCACTGAAGCTGAAGAGCAGATCGCAGAACTAGAGGCTCAGGATGAAGGCAACGACGGCGAAGGCGAAGAAGAAAACGACGGTGAAGCTGAAGGCAGAAGCGCATTCAACCCATCAGAAGTTAATCTTCGTTCTATTCAGAGATTTGTTACTGGTACTCCAGAGCAAGTTGAGGCTAGAGGTTCTATGGAATATAGAATGGCCTTCAAAGAGTACATTCAGACTGGAAAACGCAGCGACGTTCTTCAGTATGAGAAGAGACAGGATGCAGCTGGAACATCTTCTGATCTAGGAGTATTGATTCCAACTACTGTTATCCAGGAAATCATCCAGGGAGTAGAAGGTGTTTACGGACAGCTTTATGCTGACGTTAAAAAGACTAACCTTCCTGGCGGTGTTAAATATCCTATCGGTTCATTTGATGCTGAATTCAAACGTATTGCTGAAACAGCAGTATCAGAGAGACAGACTGGCGGCGGTGTTACTGGCTCAGTTGAGTTCTCTTATAAGATTGGTGAAGTTAGACTTGCTAGAACTCTACTTCAGACAGTTCTATCTGTTGAAGTATTCGAGCAAGAGTTCGCTAAAGTTGTAGTTAAGGCATATGTTAAGGCTATGGATAAGGAAATCATGATCGGTGATGACGATAACGGCGAGTGCGTTGGTATTCTAACTGAAGCTAATAAAGGCGCAAGCGGAAGATTCCCAGCAGCTAACGTTATCGAAATGAGTGCTGCTGACGTAGCTGATTGGACTAAGTGGCAGGAAAAAGTATTTGCAAAGATTCCTCTAGGAATGCGCAAAGAAAAAATCAAAATGGTTTGTACTGCTAACACTTACGAAGCCAACCTTAAGACTCTTAAGGACGACAACAACCGCCCAGTTTATGCAGAAACTTTCAATCCAGTAGATGGTGAAGAAAAATGCACATTCAAGGGTAAGGAAGTAACTTTGGTTGAGGAAGACGTACTTGAGAACTTCAATGACGCTTCTGACGGAGATTACTTCGGTATGCTTTGGGTTCCAGAGAAAGCATACGGAATCAACTCAAATCTAGAGTTCACTGTTATTGATTATTTCGATCACGAAACTAACCAGGCAGTAAAGAAAGCTATCGTAATCAACGATGGTAAGATTCTAGATCCTGAGTATATTTACTTACTAAAGAAAGATGCGTAGGAGGTGACCGATATGGGAAAAGTTGACAGTATTAAGAAATTAGCTGTTGCTTTTGGTTTCGGTTCTAGCGTATCAGAATACACTGGAAAAACAGTCGCTAGCGTACTCAAAGAAATTTGTGTTAAAGCTGGCGCTGCTGCTTCAGTGGATGATATTAAGGTTGAAGGAACTGCTAAAATCCTTGACTACTTTGCTAAGAATTACGGTGAAGAGTCAGCTGAGCCATACGACTTGGCTCTAACTAAGACTCACGCAACTGTAACTTTTAAGAAGGGTAAAAAGACTATCACTCCAGGTAGTGATGTTCTATATGATGGCGACAAAATCAAAGTCACAGCAGAAGCTGACGAAGGCTATGATCTAACTACTCTAACTGTTAATGGAACTGCTATTGAAAGCGGTGACACAGTAACGGTTAGTGGCAAGCTAACAGTTGTTGCTACTGGAACAATTAAGTCTTTTGACCTATCAGCGACAGCTACTAATGCAACTGTAACAGTTACTAAGGGTGGCAATGCTGTAACACCTGGCGAGAATGCTTTGAACTATGGTGACGAGATTACTATTTCAGCAGAAGCAGATCAGGACTACGAATTAACAGCTCTAACAGTTAATGGCGAAGACTTCACTAGTGGAAGCAAAATCACTGTTACTGATGATGTTGTTATCGTCGCTACTGGAACTGCTCCAAGTAATGACTCGGAGCCAGAATCATAGGAGGTAGCTAGATATGAAGTTAATAGCAAATGTAAGACTCGCTCTATCTGATAACGAAGTTGTTGAGGCAGGTCAAGAGTTCGAAATCGAAGATAAGAGAGGTCAGATGGTTTTAGCCGACAAAAGAGATTTGGTTAAAAAAGCCAAAGAATCAGCTAAGAAAGATGGTGACAAAAAGTCATCGAAAAAGTAGGAGGGAATTATGTTAGAGCAAGTTAAGAATATGTTAGGAATAACTGGCTCTTTCCAGGATTCCACAATCGAAGGTTACATAAAAGAAGTTCAACAGTATTTGTTAGATGCTGGAGTTCCGCAGTCCATAGTTGAGAGCGACAAGGCCATTGGTACTATTGCCAGAGGTGTTGAAGATCTATGGACTGCTAATGCTGGTGAAGCGAAGTTTAGTAATTATTTTAATCAGAGAGTTATTCAACTTAGATCACAAAGATTACTAGACGAAGACGAGGACAAAGACGAAGAGGTGATAGATGATGAAGAGCTTTAAGCCTAATATGCCATTTAACGTGGCGATGCATTATCTAGAACCAACAGAAGTCAACGAACTTGGAACTACTAAGAAAACTTGGACTAAGCCTAGCAAGAATAACTTGTTTTTCTGTTCCTTTAAGACCTTTGGTGGTACTGAGAAAATCGTAAACGATAGTTATTTAATTGAGGACACTGCAATAATCGAGACGTGGTACAACGACAAGATTACTAATGAATGTAGAGTCAAAGATGAAAATGGCAATCTATATGAAATAATCAGCACTCCAGAAAACATCAATATGCGAAATCAGTTTATGCAGTTTAAGATCCGCAGATTAAGAGGTGGTGCTTAATGGCTAAACTTACCATCGAGTTTGATGGATTCGAAAAGATGATAAAGGAATTAAACAAGTTAGAGGGTGACGTTGAAAAAGCAGCGGAAGAGGGATTAGCGAAAGCGAAAGCTCACGTAAGCGAAAAACTAACCCGCGCTATGCAGAAACATTTTCAGACTGGTGCAACCGTTAGATCGCTTGACACTAGTTCGAAAGCAACATGGATAGGAAAGACCGCCGAGATTAAAGTCGGATTCAATATCGACAAGGGCGGACTCCCATCCATTTTTCTTATGTACGGAACTCCGCGGATGGCAAAAGATGTCAACTTATACAATGCAATTTTCGGTTCAAAAACTAAGCGCGAAGTTAAAGATATTTTAGAACAGTCTTTAGCCGATGCTATCGAGAAGGCGGGAGGATAAGATGAGCGAATTAGAGAATAACGCAACAGTTGAAGAAACAACTGAAGAGAAAAAACTTGTAAAGCAGATTCTAATTGACGCGTTAGAAACAGTCATAGACTCAGACACTAACAAGCCATATCCTATTCACCTTCAAGGCTCACTGCTTCCTAATGAGCCATATCCAGAAAGTTTCTTTACGTTCTGGAATAATGGTTCGGAATCGGATGAGTTCTATTCGAATAAAGAAGGTCAGATTATTCACTATTTTGACCTTAATTTTTATTCGAGCAAATTGGCTGGCGAAATTGAAAATATTTTTACGAGCGCGATTGCAGCGCTAAAGGATGCTGGATTTATTGTTAGTGGAAACGGATTTGACGTTCCTAGCGATGAGTCAAGTCATACCGGGCGCGGTGTTGATTTAATTTACATTGAACAAATATAGGAGGTATATATTATGTCAGTTACATATCAGGAATTTAGAGGTGTTGAAAACCTCGTAATTGCAGAAGTAACTTGTGACGATAACGAAAGTGGTAATGACCACGGTTATAAAACTGGTACAGTTTATGATTTAGCTGGTGCTGGTAAAGTCACAAAGAGTACAGAAGTAAACAACGATACTAAATATTATGACAATAAGCCAGTTATCGTTATCAACTCTAAGGGTAAAGACGAAATCGGTCTAGAAGTTTCAGTAATTTCACTTGAGATACTAGCAAAGATTACTGGTCAGACTTACGATGCAACTACTGGTTCACTAGTTGAGGGTCCAGCAGATCCTAAGTATTTTGCTTTGGGTTATAAGACATACGCTACTGATGGTTCAGCTAGATATGTTTGGAGACTTAAAGGAATGTTCAGCATTCCTAACGAAGAGGCTAACACAAAGACTGACGGAACAGATTCTAACGGTCAAGAGCTTACTTATACTGGAATCACAACTACTCATAAGTTTACTAAAAATGGAAACAAGGGCGCTAATGCTCTAGTTACTGATGACGGTTTAGGACTAGCTAATGTTTCAAGCTTCTTTAGTACAGTTACAGACCCAGACACTATTGCAGCTAAGACACCTTAAGAGTTGTTTGACTCATCCATCCTAAGTGTGGTATGAGCTGAGATTTCGTCCATTATCTGAATAAGATATGGGCGTTTTTGTTTATTAGTTAATTTTTGAGGACAGCCAGTCGACTGGTTTCACTCGGTCTTGTTCTCTTGGCCGAGTGATTACTCAATTATTTTATTTTAGGAGGACAAAATAATGGCAGATATAACATTAAATATATATGAGAAAAAAGAGGTAGTGAAAACATACACTTGTGAAGAGTGTTTTATTGAATTCGGAGTTGTTGAAGATATCGTTAATATGCTTGATCTAGAAAGCATAGATATTCAGGACAATAACTCATTATTAGAATTGGCAAAAAGAGTAGCGATGGATGGAATCGACATTATAAGACCGCTACTTAAAGATACATTCGATGGCTTAACTGATGAAGAGTTAAGACATACGAGAATTGATGAAGTTATTGATGTAATTGTGCAAATAGCGAAGTTCGCCGGCACAAACATTATGAAAGGCTTCAGTGATGAAAAAAACTAGAAGGGGACTCTGAGAATAAAGAGTCCCTATATGAGACGTTCTTTGATGTGGCAATGACACTGTCGGAACGATTTCCACAGATGACACCTATTACTATTCGAAAAACAAGAGCAAGCGAGATTTTCTTATTGATTAGAAGATTGGATACTTACGACGAAAATCAACCAGAGAGTCACGACGATGGCGAGGTTATTAGAAGGCCAGCTGGTGACAACTGGTATTAGTCAGAGAGGGATTTAAGATGCCAGATACAAATATTACATCCAAATTTACCGCGGATGTGTCGAGCTTTAAAAAAGGAATAACAGAAGCGAATAAGGCTATAAAATTAGCTAATGCTGAGTTTAAGGCTGCAAGCGCTGGTATGGATGACTGGTCCAAGTCCACTAACGGAATTCAAGCTAAGATTAAGCAATTACAGTCTGTCTTAACTGCGCAGACATCCAAACTTAAGAACTATCAGAATCAGCTATCAGAAATCCAAGCGACTGAAAAGAAGAATGCTGATCAAGCAGATAAGTTAAGAGCGAAGTTAAAAGAACTAGCAGATAGTGGAATATCTAAAACATCTGCTGAGTATAAGAAATACGAGAATGCTCTAAAGCAAGTTGAGAACGAGCAAGAGAAAAACAAAAACGCAGCTGATAAGTTAAAGGTCACAATTCTAAATCAGCAAGGCACTGTTAATAAGATTACAAGAGACATGCGTAATTATAAACAGAGTCTTGATAGTGTGGATGATGAGACCAAGAAAACTGACTCATCTACTAAGAAGATGAATAAGTCACTCGACCAGACAGATAAGTCCGCTAAGAAGGCAAAAGACGGATTTACTGTTATGAAGGGTGCGGCTGCTAGTCTAATTGCTAATGGAATTCAAAGACTTGCTAGCGCTATTACTGACCAACTCGGAGCAGCAGTTGAGAGAGTTGACACAATAAATCAGTATAAGCGCACAATGGAAAATTTAGGCTACTCACAAAAAGAGGTGGCAAAAACAACTGACGAGCTTAAGGCTGGTATTGACGGACTTCCAACAACATTGCCAGCCATAATGTCACAACAGCAGCAGTACGCAGCTCTAAGTGGCGATATAAGCCAAGCAACTAAATTAACGATTGCTTTAAACGATGCGACCCTAGCCGGAGGACAAGGACAAGAAAAAGCATCGCGCGCAATGCAAGCCTGGTACAAGATAATCGCAGCTGGAAAACCAACTCAGCAAAGATGGATGATTGTCAATAGTTCAATGCCAGCACAGATGAATCAGATAGCGAGTGCTGTTCTTGGAACTGGTAAAAAGTCGCAAGATTTATTTAATGCCTGGAAAGATGGCAAGGTTAAGACTGAGCAGATTACTAAGGCTCTAATTGACCTAGACAAAAAAGGTGGCGGCGGAATGGCTTCGTTTAAGAAACAAGCCGGCGGTGCTACTAAGGGTATTGGTACATCTATTACTAATGTTAGAACATCCATTACTAATATGCTTGCAGATATCCTTGAGGCTATCGGATCTAAAAACATAGCATCCTTCTTCGGAAATATTAAGGCTGCTATTAACGATGCGAAACCTAAGATTACATCATTCTTTAGTGAGTGGGGTAAAAGAATAGGCGATTTCTTAAAGAGTAAAGATGCGATAGATAAGTTAGCTCTAGGAGTTAAATTATTAGTTGCTGCTTTTGTAGTATCTAAAGTTGCGTCCTTTGCCGCAACAATAGCTTCAATGGCTAATCCAGTAGGACTCGCTGTTGCTGGCGTAGCTGCCTTAACTGCTGGAATTGCTCTTTTGATTAGTAAGGCTAACGAGTCTAGCGGAGCCTTCGATAAATATCTTGATAAAATCAATAAAGTTATTGAAAAAGACAAAGAACTACAAGCTCAAGTAGAAGAAGGAAAGAAAGCTAGGGAAGACGCTGTAACTAAAGTTGCGGAAGAATCTAAGCACGCTGAAATCTTGGCTGATAAGATTAAAAAGTTAGCGAGCCAGGAAAACAAAAGTAAGAAACAGAAAAAAGAGCTTAAAGGACTTGTAAAAGAACTAAATAGCCTTGTTCCTGATTTGGGTCTTAAATATGACTCAGAAAAAGACAAATTAAACAAGTCTTCTAAAGCTATTGATAAAAATATTCAAAAGCGAAAAGAGTTAGCCTATGTAGAGGTGCTTCAGAAGAATTCAAAAGAGACTTTAGCTGCATTAGCACAAGAAGAAGTTGCATTGAAGAAAAATGAAGCAGCATTAAAAGAGGCTAAAGCGGTTAAAGATGCAGCATGGAATAAGTGGACATCTATTAAAGTTTCTGATGATCCTATCGGTTTTAATGAGGCTAAAAACGACTATAAGGAAGCTAAAAAATCATTCAATGATATTTCCAAAGCTGTCGCTGGTAACAAAAAAGCGATTAAAGAATTAAATAGTGAATACTCTATAACAACAAATTTGGCTGACGAGTATGCTCGAAAAGCTGATTTTAGATCTATTTCGGCTAAGGCTAAGAAGGCTGGAGTTGATATTCCAAAATCATTAAAAGAGGGAATGTTGTCTGGCCAATACGAAATACCTGGAACAGTTAGCTCTTTAAACAGCTTAATAAAGTTCGATTCAGCTATCAGAAAAACGGGCATTCAGGCAAAAGATGTTCCTAAGTCTATTAAGAATGGAATTATTAGTGGTAAGACTTCAGTTAAGGCTGGAGTGGCTCAGGCTAATAGATGGGTCAATTTTAAGAAGGCTCAAACTAATGCAAAATTAGATGGTGCTAAGATACCGAAGTTTTTAAGAAATCAGATTATAAACGGTAAGGTCTCAACCAAGAAAGCCGTTAGTTCTCTAAGCGGAATTGTAAAATTTAGAGACGCAGTAAGCAAGGCTAATAAGGATGGTAAAGACGTTCCTAAATCACTCATCAAGGGTGTTAATTCTGGTAAGACATCAGTTAAGTCGGCGAATAAGCAACTTAACAGATGGATAGAGTTTAAGGACGCGGCTAAGAAGGCTGGAGTCGATTCTAAAGACATTCCAAAGAAGATGCGTAATGGTATCTTATCTGGAAAGACTTCAGTTAAGAGCGCTGTTAAGCAATTATCTAACCAGACGAAGATTAGTGGTGATGCTAAAAAGAATGGTGAGAGCGGAGGTCTTAACTACGACAAAGGATGGGTTAAAGGTCTTAATTCCGGTAAGGGTGCAGTCTATAAGGCAGCTAAAAGTGTTGGTAAAACAGCCCATAAGGGAGCCAAAGATGGTACTCATTCTAAATCACCATCTAAAGACGCGATAAAACTTGGTGGCGATTACGACAAAGGACTAGCTATCGGACTAGAGCAAAATATTCCTCTAGTATCATCAGCCGGTCGTAAACTTGCATCAGGCCTCAATGCGACAACTAAGAAATTCCTTAAGAGTGGTTTATTTAATAATCTTAAGACTGGTTTATTATCTGAAATTAAGAAGGGCAATATAACTGGTTCAGCTCTTAATGCTTTCAACAAAGGAATCGACAAACAAGTTAAGAAGACTAAGAACAAGATATCTGGTCACCTTAAAGGAATTGTTAGTCACGTAGTGCATGACGCATCCAAGAAGAATAAGAGCAAATTAAAGAGCGCTGGCAAATCTATGATTTCTGCTTTCTCTAGTGGAATGAGTAAAGAAGCTAGCAAATTAAAGAGCATTGCAACTAAGGCTATACAGAAAATAACAGATGAGTTTAACAATGCGTATAGCGCTCTAATTGATAAAAGGTCATCGTTAGATTCGTTGTTAAAATCTACGGATTTATTCGTTACGGATCCACACGGTGACACATATCTTGCAGATCTAAAAGGCTACAACGCAAAACTTAGTAAGGTTGGCGCAAATCTAAACAAGATAAAAGGTTTAGGATTTAGCAACAACCTATTAGATGAAATAGCGCAAATGGATGTTGACACTCAGTTAGCATTTACAACTAAGTTACTTCAGCTATCACCAGCAGAACAAAAAGCCTTCAATGCAGAATATGTTAAGAAAGAAAAGCAAGCAAAACAGATCAGCGACAATTTCTATGCTAATCGAATTGCAGAGCTTAAGAGAAACTATTCTAATAAGGTCACTGCAGAGGTCAATAAACTTAAGGGCCAGTTAGACAAAGCCGGTAAGAATGCGGTTGATGGTTTAATCAAGGGTCTTAAAAACAAAAAGAAGAAGGCTAAGCTTAAGGGCGCAGCTGCAGATCTAGCACACGACATTATTAGAACAGTTAAGAAGGAACTTAAGATTTCTAGTCCTAGTCGAGTTATGGCTAAGTTGTTTAGTTACGTACCAGAAGGCGCAGGACGAGGAATTAGACAAAAAACTAGTGTGGCTGTAAGCGCTATGCAGTCTATGGTTAGTAGATTAGTTAGCGCTGGTCAGAGGATGAGTTCATCACTTGGTTTAAGTTCTGGTATGGTTGCTAATTCAATGGCGGTTAATAGACCGGCCTTTGCTACTGGTTATGGCAACACAAACAATAGCAATGTAACTAACGTAAACTACAGCCAGGTAATCAATTCACCTAGTCCAGTATCGGCGCTAGACAATTACAGAAACACTAAGAATGCATTGAATCAGTTGAAGAGAGAGTTAAAGTAACTCGATAGATTTTTTGACGGTAGGAGTTTAATATGATTGATTTTAGTTTTCAAAATTATGGAACCAATATTCAAATAACCAATAACGAAACTAAATATAAGTTAGAGGAAATAAGCGGCCTTAATGGATTTGAAAGAAACGTCAATCTATTAGACTTTGCCGGCAAAGATGGCTCGAGTTATAGTACAAGCAAAATACCTAGTCGAGAAATTGTGGCGACTATTTCTATCGTTGGAGACATTGAGACTAACAGATTAAATCTAATTAAAACTCTACGACATAATACAAATTGCACACTATTCTTTGAGACGGATAATAGACATGTTTATATAGAAGGTCGCGCTAGGACTGCTGATATAAGCGCATTTAGTGAAAAACAAGCGGGGCAAATTGCTTTTATTTGCGCTAATCCATTCTTTCATAAATACCACAATACAAAAACAGATATTAGTTCTGGTTCTAGTTATACAACCGTTACAAATGATGGTGATATTCCTATTGGATTTAGAGCCGGTATAAATCTAACTAGCATATCTGGAGACCCTACAAAATTAGAAATTGAAAAGAATGACAGTGGTGGAACCCATAAAATAGTTATTAACTATCCGGATGGATTCCAGAGCGGTGATTCTATCGTAATTCAAAACGAATACCAAAATTATGAAAAATCTGTCGTTCTACATAGAGGCGGCCAGAGCATAAATCTAATTAGCGGAGTAGATAGAGTTTTTACTGAATGGTTCTATCTAAATCTAGGCAATAATAGTATACGATACAGAATAGGCGGAAATTATTCTTATGGTGGAAGTCATTCGTGTTCAATTACTCATAGAGAAGATTATCTCGCATTATAGGAGGACTTATGGAACTTTATGTATTAGATAGCAATTTTAAGGCAATAAAGATTATAAATAATTATAAATCCTTAATCTGGGCTAAAAGATATATTAACAATGGTGATTGTGAATTAGTATGTCCGATAGATGGTGTTAAGAAAAACGGTTATGCAATCAACCTGGTAGCTTTAGTGAAAAGCGACTATATAGATGTTCGTGATTATTCGGAATTATATTTAACAAATGAAACGATTCCTAGCGCAGCTTCTTTGCTTTTATTCCCATATATAAATGGCGAAGAACAAGAATCAATAAACATAAGAAATGAACTTGATAATGGAACGGTTATTGATATATCCGCTTATGATGGCATTAAACTTTTTATGCCTTATTCGGATGGAACGTACACTTTAAATTGTAAATTTAAGGGTAGTGGAATATTAGATGTATTAAAACCTGGATGTTATATCGTTAGATCTGACGACGATATGATCTGTCGCATAAAAGACTTGACTGTTGAGACTGATAGGGATAATGGTGATAAAGTTACAGTTAAGGCTTATGATATGAAGTCGATTTTAGATCAGCGCTATATGTATGGACCTTATTCGATAAACACAACCACTCACAGCTTTATTTATCATATTAACCATCTTATATCGCGCGAACTCCTAACGTGGGCTGACGAGAATGGCAATAGAACGATGATTGGTGATTATAATTCGGATTCAGTTGATGAATGGAGCGTAAGCGATAAAGAGATAGATATTCAAAATGAACAATCTGCTTTAGGCGAGTATATCAGAAAACAATGTTCGGACAATGGAATTGGAATTAAGGTTATATTAGAAAAAATTCCAGCTGGACCACAATTAGAACTAGAATATAGACTTACATTAATTCTATATGATGGCTCTAATAAAACCTCAAGTGTTTTTTTTAGTGATGAAAATGGAAACTTGTTAAGTTCTAAATATTCTCTTGAAAACAATAATTATTATAATGCTTGCTTAATAAAAACGAATGATAGTGAAGCCTCAGATAAATATACATTTTGCTATCCAGATGATGTTGGTGGTTTTGCTGGTGATGATAAGTTAGCAACGGGTAGCGGTCCTCTAAGTATTGATAGATTTGAAACTTCTTTTGATTCCGATATTGCGTATAGTCCTGACTATGAAACATTACGCGACACATTATATCCAGGTGGTACACTAACAACAAACACAGCAGGAACTCAAGGCGAATACAAAGTTGGTGATCTCAAAATAGAATGCGTTACATCAAGGTTTAAAGAATGGCTCCAAGATCATTACACTGGAACTATCACAACAGAGAATGGTGTTGAATATTTTAATATTCCGAGTCAAACAGCAGTTGCTAAATTATCTAGGGCTACTAATACAGAATCTTGGAAGGTTAAAATGACAACAGTCGCTATGTATGCAGCCTTATGGAATGCTGCAAAAGTAGCATTAGCCGAAAATCTACCGAAGGAAACCTTCGAAGGAACAGTAATTCCTAACGGACAGTTTAAATACAAGACCGATTATGATCTAGGAGATATAGTTCGAATAGAGAATAAATACGGAATTAGCGCTGATGCTAGAATAATCGAGGTTATTGAATCTATCGATGAAAACGGCGAGAACCTAAGTTTATCGTTTGAGAACAAAAATATAAAAATGGCATAGAACAAGAGTTGGTGCGCTATCTAGAAAAGGGAGCGAGTTTTTTAGCTCGTTCTTTTTATTTATCTAGATAACGAGTAGGGCAACTCACAAAATAAATTTAATGAGAGGAAAATAAAATGAGCAACATTCATGAGGTTAATGTAACTGACGAAAATCTCTACCTGGAACTATGGCAATATGATGCTGGGCAAAGATTAAAATTTGTCGAGACATCTATCGCAGATGGTAGCCACGTTCTATTTGCTAATTCTGAAACAAGAAAAGCTATTAGAAAAGAAGTGGCTAATAACGAGGTTGGAATTCCTAACAAGTTCTTAAGAGCGACCGGTAAGATGCACATAACTATCGAGACCTTTAACGAGAACGAGGAAACGACACTATACGAAATCAATGGCTATATTAAGAGACGACAAGACGGTGAACCTGGAACAAGTCCAGAAGATGAGCCGACTTTTATTCAGAAGATTATACAGACCTTAAATGAGTTAAAGGA
>CAMVRH010000002.1 GCA_947169835.1 uncultured Lachnospira sp.
ATCCAGGCGGAAGAATTTGTGTCATAACATTCCATTCATTAGAAGACAGGATAGTAAAGCTAAACTTTAGAAACAACGAAAACCCATGCACTTGCCCACCAGACTTTCCGGTTTGTGTTTGCGGCAAGAAGTCAAAGGGTAAAGTGATAACTAGAAAGCCAATTGTTCCAAGTGATGAGGAAGTTGAGAACAATAAAAGGTCTAAGAGTTCAAAGTTAAGAATCTTTGAAAGGGCCTAAATAGGGGAGAAAATCATGGAGAGAAAGAACTACAGAAGAAACGATTACATTATGGGAAACACTGCTAGACAGTTAGAGCCTGCGGTACAGGATCGCCCACAAATCAGAAACAACAGAGTTTCTGAGCGTAAGAGAAGAAAGAGTGCTTACTCAATTAATGCCGCTTCAGTTGTATTTATTACATTGATTGGTATTTTGTGTGGCGCTACTATTGTTGCGTATCTTTTCTTGCATTCATCTATCTCAGAGACTAGAAATAACATTGCTAAAATCAAGACAGATATCAACACAGTTCAATCTCAAAATGATGCTTTGAAATACTCAATCAACACATATCAAGACTCAGAGAATGTATACAAAGTAGCAACTAAGAAGTTGGGTATGCACCAGGCAAAAGGCGATCAGTTATCTATATACAAATCTAGCGACAAAGGCTATACTGTACAATATGGGGATATACCTAATAAATAGTTATGAGTGAACGAACAGAACCTTCAAGGGGTTATAGAAAACAAGGTTTAATTTTTAATACAAAAATGCAAAAAAAGCTAGCAGTTATCATTGCGATAGTTGTGCTAGCTTTAATTGCGTTGTGCTTTAGGATTTTATACATTGATGTGACTAAAGGTAACGAATATTCTATAAAAGTTTTGTCCCAACAGGGCTTCACTAGTAGAACTATTCCTTACAAACGAGGCGACATCCAAGACAGAAACGGCAATGTAATGGCTACTAGTGTTATGGTATACAACTTAATCCTTGACTCGAAGGTTATTATGAGCGATGAGAAATTCCTAGAGCCTACAGTTTCAGCACTTAGCGAATACCTAGACTTCGACAAAGACGAACTTCGCTCAGAAATCAAAAAGCGCAAGGACAATAGTTATTGGGTTGTAGCTAAAAACTTAGAGTATGAAGAAATCGAAAAATTTGAAAAGTACATCAAAGGTGATTATATAAAAGACGACAAAGATGAAGAAGCAGTTCAAAACACAAGAGGCGTTTGGTTCGAGAAGAAGTACAAGAGAATGTATCCAAACAATACACTCGCTTGTAGCACTATTGGTTTTGCAAATTCAAACAATGTAGCTGATATTGGAATGGAAAGCAGCTTCTCTAAATACTTGCAAGGTATTGATGGAAGAGAGTACGGCTATATGGATTCTGATAATAACATGGAAGGTGTTATCAGAGATCCTGTAGATGGAAACACTGTCGTTTCAACTATTGATACAAACATTCAGAGAATCGTTCAGAAGGCTGTTCGAAAATACATGAAGAAATATCATCCAAAGAGAATTGCTGTAGTGATAGCAGATCCTAATAACGGTGATATTTTAGCAATGTCAGATGATAAAGTATTTGACTTAAATGACCCATACAATCTAGAGGAGTATTACTCCCAGGCAAAGATAGATTCAATGTCTCAAAAAGATCAGTCCGAAAAGATGAATGAGATTTGGAAAAACTATTGTGTGTCTGACTCATTTGAGCCAGGATCTACATTTAAACCTTTTACCATAGCTGCAGCTTTGGAGGAGGGCAAAATAACAAAGCATAATTCATTTGGCTGTGACGGTCATCAGCAAGTGGGTGAATTCGACATCAAGTGTCACGTGGTGAGCGGTCACGGAGTGTTAAGTTTGAAGGATGCTTTGGCGCAGTCTTGTAACGATGCTTTGATGCAGATTGGTTTCAAACTTGGACCAAAGAAAATGGCAGAGTATCAGACAAGATTTGGATTTGGTACAAAGACTGGTATTGAACTTCCTAACGAGACTAGAGGATTAGTCTACGACAAAGACATGAGCATGTCTACACTAGCTACCAACTCATTTGGACAGAACTTAACTGTTAATATGATTCAAATGACACAAGCATTTTCATCTGTTATCAATGGTGGAAATTATTATGAGCCACACATTGCAAAACAGATCATCAATAAAGATGGTGACTTAGTTAAGAGTTATGCAAAAACTTTGGTTAAACAGACATGTACTAGAAAGACTACAACATTTATGAGACAGGCTCTAAGAGAAGTAGTACTTACTGGTACAGGAACAACAGCAGCTATAGATGGATATACTGTAGCTGGTAAGACAGGTACAGCCGAGAAGGTTAACACATCAGGAAACGGAATTGGTCGTTTAGCTGGTCAGTACATTTTGTCATTCTTAGGAATGGTTCCTTGTGAAAATCCAAAGGTAGTGTGCTATACTCTTATGGATAGTCCAAGAGATAACACACAAGCTACGGCTTACAACACAGAACTTTGGACTCACATTATGAAACAAGTATTACCTTATATGGGTATTGAAAAAACAGAAAAGATAGAGGAAAAAGCAAAGAAGAAATCATTGGCTAAGGAGTTCTATTCAAACGGAATTATCCAGGGCGACGATGGTTCACTAGTAGTCAAAGACAAAACACTAGGTGAATAATCTTTGTGGTTGAATTAGGAGAGAGATATGAATGTAGTACAGTTTATAAAAGATAATGCAATATTGGTGACAGTACTTTCTATAATGTTGTCCTTTGCCATTGTAATGGTATTAAATCCTATTGTGATTCCATTACTTAGAAGACTTAAGTTTGGTCAGACGATAAGAGAAGAAGGACCAAAGTCGCACCAAAAGAAATCAGGCACACCTACAATGGGTGGAGTTATTTTCTTGTTCGCGATTACAGTAGTTTCGCTTATCTTAATATTTGCGTTCAAGTGCTACGACATAGTTCCAGTTTTACTATTAACACTTGGCTTTGGTTTGATTGGACTAATAGACGATTTGATTATCGTTGTTAAAAAGAGAAACGAAGGATTATCAGAAATTCAGAAGTTTGCTGCACAGATAGTTGTGACAGCAGCATTTTGCGTTTATCTAATAAAGACAGTTGGAACATCAATCACTATTCCATTTGCATTTGGAGTAGAGTGGCACATGCCAATTTGGTTGTTTGTTATTTTTGTATTTATAGTAGTAGTTGGAACAGTAAACGGCGCTAACTTTACAGATGGACTAGATGGACTAGCTACTAGCGTGACAGTAGTGATTGCAGCATTCTTTATGATGGCTGCTAGAAAACTTGGCTACACAGGAAATGGATATATGGCATTTTCTGGATCAGTACTTGGTTCACTTTTAGGATTCTTAACAGTGAACTGTTATCCTGCTAGTATCTTTATGGGAGACACTGGTTCTCTGGCACTAGGTGGTTTCGTAGCTGGAATGGCATGCGTAATGAGAATGCCACTTATCATAATTCTAGTTGCGTTCATATATTTAATAGAAGTAATTTCAGTTATGCTCCAGGTAGCATACTTTAAGTTTACAAAGAAAAAATATGGTGAAGGAAAACGAATCTTTAGAATGGCACCACTTCATCACCATTATCAAGAAGGCGGACAGAGTGAAACTCAAGTTGTAAACAGATTTACAATCATTACATTCATTCTTTGTCTAGTTGCTTTCTTGTCAATAAAATAAAGTGAAGGTGTAATTATGGATCTAAAACAGGGAAAGTTTTTTGTTGCAGGTACTGGAAAGAGCGGTATAGCATCGGCGAACTTACTTATTAAAATTGGATCAGAATTGATTCTATATAACAGTGATGAAAACACAGACTTTGACGAAGTCTCTAAGCAGTTAGAGAGCACGGACAATGTCACATTTTTGAGTGGAGAAATAGCTAAAGACTTCTTCGAACAAAACCATGTTGATGTTTTGGTTGCAAGCCATGGTGTTCCACTTGAGGCTGACTTTATGGTTAAAGCCGCAGAAGCGGGCATTCCAATTTGGAGCGAGGTGGAACTTGCTTACGTGGCAGGCAAAGGCCGAGTGATTGGAATCACTGGAACAAATGGAAAGACTACCACTACATCTCTAGTAGGCGAGATTATGGCGTCTTACTTTGACGATGTCAAAGTGGTTGGAAATATTGGAATACCTTACACTACTACAGCATTTGAGTCTACGGACGAGACAGTGACAGTAGCAGAGATAAGCAGTTTCCAACTAGAGACAGTTCATTCATTCAATCCAGATGTCTGTGCAATTCTAAACATTACACCAGATCATTTAAACCGCCATGGAACAATGGATGTTTACACTGACTGTAAATTGAGAATTGCAAAGAACCTAGATGTGGATGAACCATTAATCTTGAATTATGAAGATGAAATTTTGCGCGACCGCGCCAAAGACCTAAAATGCAAACTCGTTTGGTTTAGTTCAAAACAAAAAGTTCCTTGCGGAGTTTATCTAGATGGCGAGGATATTGTTTACTTTGACCCAGACGAGAATGATTCACCTATCAAAGTGTGCAACAAAAATGAGACTACGCTAGTGGGTGTTCACAACTTAGAAAACATAATGGCAGCTGTTGCCATTGCTATAAATATGGAAGTGCCAGTGGAGAAGATTAGAGAATCTGTTAAAAACTTCAAGGCAGTTCCACACAGAATTGAATACGTTAACACAATCAATGATGTTATTTACTATAATGACTCAAAAGGCACAAACACTGATGCATCTATCAAAGCAATCGAGGCTATGTCTAGACCTACAGTCCTAGTGGCTGGCGGATATGACAAGAAGGTTTCCTTTGACGAGTGGGCAGATGCATTTGGTGATAAAGTAAAATGCTTAGTCCTTTTGGGACAGACTTCAGATCAAATAGAAGAGACTGTTAAGAAAAAAGGTTTTGATAATGTGATCAAAGTGACTTCTATAGAAGAAGCAGTAGAGAAGTGCTATGAAAACGCAGAGCCTGGCGATGCGGTTTTATTATCTCCAGCGTGTGCAAGTTGGGGAATGTTCGACAACTACGAACAGCGCGGAGATATGTTTAAGGAATGCGTTAACAATTTAGAAAAATAAATGGAAGGCTAAAAATGGCAAAGGAGCAAGGACAAGTAAAAAAACAGAAGAGTAAAAGTCGTAGTTCATATTTTGACTACAACTTACTTGCCGTATGCATTATTACTATATTAATAGGATATGTATTGCTTTACAGTGCAAGTTCATACTCAGCTACATCAGCGCATGATGATTCGTTGTTCTTCTTGAAGAGACAAATGTTTGCGACAGCGATCGGTATCGTGGGCTTTGTTGTCGTGATGAAACTCGGCTACAAGTTCTTCGAAAAATACGCTGATATCATTTACTGGATTTCACTTGCATCTATTGTTTTAGTTAGAACTCCATTAGGTCTAGAACTTAACGGTGCTAGAAGATGGGTGGATTTAGGCTTCATCCAGTTCCAGCCAGCAGAGATTGTAAAGATTTCTGTTATCATTGTTACAGCTTCTATGATTTCAAAATGTAAAGAAAAATCTTTAGAGAATCCAATAGTGGCAGTAAAGATTTTTGCAAGGACTGCGTTAGCTTCAGCCTTGTTGTATATACTAACTTCAAACTTGAGTTCAGCTATTATCGTTGGAGTCATTGGTTTGTTGATGATAGTTATTGCAGGTCCAGGTAGAAAGTTCTACAAATACTTATTGGGCTTAGTGGGAGCAGGAGGTGTTGTTCTCGCTCTAATAATGTTAATCAAAGGTTCTGGATTTAGAATTGCCAGAATTATGACATGGTTAAACCCTGAACAATATTCAGACGAGGGTGGATACCAGATAATGCAGGGATTGTATGCTATCGGTTCAGGTGGCTTCTTCGGCAAAGGCCTCGGCAACAGCGCGCAGAAACTTGGAACCTTGCCAGAGTCTACAAACGATATGATCTTCTCAATCATCTGCGAAGAGTTAGGATTATTTGGCGCGGTATGCGTTATTGCGCTATTTATATTTATGATATTTAGAATGAAAACTATAGCAATGAATGTACCAAAGTCAGATTTGTTTGGTTCAATGCTAGTAGTAGGAGTAATGCTTCACGTGGCAATCCAAGCACTTTTGAACATTGCGGTTGTTACCAACTCAATGCCAAACACAGGTGTATCATTACCATTCATTAGTTATGGTGGAACGTCCCTGGCATTTTTGATTACTGAGATGGGACTAGTGTTCTCAGTATCTAAAAGCAATGCCATACGGCAAAGTCAACTTAAGTAGGTGTAAACTATGGCACAACAAAAAAGATTAAGAACATGGGTGAAAGTAGTACTAGTAGCAATTCCTGTCATTGCAGGGATTGTTTGTCTTATTGTGTTTGGTTTTAAATTAAACGAAATTCATTACACTTCTGATCTAAATCAATTCACCGAGGAAGAAGTTAAAGCATATCTAGATGCAAATGATATTAATAATTCATTCACTCTATGGTTCAGAGACTTAATCGGCAAAGAAAAAGAAATAGATTTATTTGAAGACTACGATGTTAGTTTTGAATCTATAACAAAGTTGAAAATAGAAGCTCATGAAAAACAGTTCAAGGGTTATATAAAAAATGATAAGCAGTTTTATTGCTTTGACGAGGACGGCAAACTCCTAAAGATTGCCAACGAAAAAGTTAAAGACAAACCTAAGGTAAAAGGTTTGACAATCTCAAATGCAAATCTTTACGAGAAGATTAAGGTGACAGATCCAAAACAGTTTAATGCGGTTTTGCAGGTGGCGAACGGTGTGGCGGATTACGATTTTGTTGTAAAGAAAATATTGGTGAATAAGAAATGCGAAGTGTCAATTGTTATTGGAAAGGTTCAAGTAGATCTTGGAACAACAACTAATTTAAAGAAGAAGTTATCTGACCTAAATGACATGAGCAAAAACCTTAAAAAGTATAAAGGCACACTCAATATGAAATTCGTAAATAATGAAGGAAAATACATATTGAAAAGAGACAAAAAGAGCAAAAATCACTAAATATTGTGAAAAAACTCTAAAAAATACCTATATTTTGTAAATTTCTTGTTGATATTTTATCAATTGAATTGTAGAATATACATAGTATGAGTGGCTATGCGCCCTTATACTATGAGGAAAAATTTTTTTATTCGATGAAGGAGAATGAAACGATGTTAGAAATTACAACTAATGAAAGTGATGCAGTAGCAAAGATAATAGTTACTGGTGTTGGCGGAGCTGGAAATAATGCCGTTAACAGAATGATTGATGAAAACATTGGTGGTGTAGAATTTATTTCTGTAAATTCAGACACTCAGATTTTGAAGAGAAGTAAAGCACCTACTACATTACAGATCGGTGAGAAAGTCACAAAGGGTCTTGGTGCAGGAGCTAAGCCAGAAGTTGGTGAAGCAGCTGCTGAAGAGAATGTAGAGGAATTAGCTCAACTACTTAAGGGTGCCGATATGGTATTCGTAACATGTGGTATGGGCGGTGGTACTGGTACTGGTGCTGCACCTGTAGTTGCACGTGTTGCTAAGGAGCAGGGAGCTCTTACAGTTGGTGTTGTTACAAAGCCATTTAGATTTGAAGCAAACACTCGTATGAGCAATGCTATTTCAGGTATTGAGAGATTAAAAGAAAACGTAGATACACTTATCGTTATTCCAAATGATAAGTTATTAGAGATTGTTGATAAACGTACTACTATGCCAGAAGCTCTTAAGAAGGCTGACGAAGTACTTCAGCAGTCAGTTCAAGGTATTACAGATTTGATTAATGTTCCATCATTGATCAACCTTGACTTTGCTGACGTTCAGACAGTTATGAGAGATGCTGGTGTTGCACACATTGGTATTGGTGAAGCTAGTGGTGACGAGAAGGCTGCAGAAGCTGTTCAGGCTGCTGTCACATCTCCACTTCTAGAGACAACTATCGAAGGTGCTAAGAACGTTATTATTAACATTACTGGTGATGTTAGCTTGTTTGAAGCAAACGAAGCTGCTAGCTATGTTCAGGAACTTGCTGGTGAAAATGCAAATATCATTTTCGGTGTTAGATATGAAGACACATATCCAGATGAGTGCTCAATTACAGTAATGGCTACTGGTATTGGCGATCCTGATAACGGTAAAGCTCAGAAGTCTTTCGGTTTCAATAAGCCAGCTGCAAAGAAGCCTTTCGCTTCAACATTTAATGCAGGTACACAGAGTGCTGCTCCTCAGCCAGAGGTTAAAGAAGAAACTCCAGGTGTGGAAGAAAAAGCTATCAAGATTCCAGATTTCCTTCAGAATAAATAATCTATAAATTTCTATGGGGCACAGATAGCTGTGCCCCATTTTTTATATCAGGAAAAAGTTTACTTTTACGGAGGTATAATTATGAAGTGTCCATATTGTGGAGCAGACGATACAAAGGTTATCGATTCTCGTCCTGCAGAGGATAACAATGCTATTAGACGTCGTCGTCAGTGTGAGAAGTGTAACAAGAGATACACTACATACGAGAAGGTTGAAAGCATTCCTATTATAGTTATTAAGAAAGATAATATCAGAGAGCAGTATGACAGATCTAAGATTGAGAAAGGTATTATCAGTTCTTGTAATAAGCGTCCAGTTTCTTATGAACAAATCGTTCAGACAGTAGAAGAAATTGAGAACGAGATATTTAGTATGGAAGAAAAAGAAATCTCAAGTAACACTATTGGTGAGTTAGTTATGGAAAAACTAAAAGACTTAGACCAAGTTGCTTACGTTAGATTTGCATCTGTATATAGAGAATTTAAAGATGTTAATACTTTCAAGAAAGAGCTTAACAAACTGCTTAAGTAAGGTGATAACATGTTTAAGAATTTATATCCAGATGAGTACTTGGATGGCATCGATAGCATAGACCTAGAGATGTATTACAACCAAGGTATAAGAGGCATCATCACAGATGTAGATAACACTATCGTTCCTCACGGTGCACCAGCAGACCAGCACGCAATTGATTGGTTCAAGAAAGTGCACGATTTAGGAATTGATACGTGCATCATCTCAAACAACGATGAGCCACGTGTTCAACCATTTGCAGATAAAGTTGGATCAAAATATATTTTCAATGCTCACAAACCTAGTACTAAGAATTACAACAGAGCTATGGAACTAATGGGCACAGATACAAAGTCCACATTGTTTGTTGGCGATCAGATATTCACTGACATATGGGGAGCAAATAAAACTGGTGTTCAAAGTGTGATGGTGAAGTTAATAGACAAGCACGAGGAGATACAAATCATCTTAAAGAGAATTCCTGAGAAATTCATCATGTGGCGTTGGAGAAGAAAATTAGAAAAAGAGAGTAAATAAAAAGAATGTCCGTTAGGACATTCTTTTTTATTGAAATGATTCTTTAATACTTTTATAGACCTTTTCTCTTACTTTATCGATTGGGAATTTTTTACCCGTCCATAATTCGAAAGAAGCAGCTCCTTGGTATATTAACATTTCTATGCCATTCAATACTTTGCAGCCGTTTACCTTTGCCATCTTGTAAAGTTTAGTCTCTAGCGGATTATATATGATGTCGACTACCACCAAATCTGTTCTAAGTAGGCCTGACTCTTTGATTAGGCAGGCATCTTCGTTTGGTGCCATACCAACAGGAGTAGCATTACATAGAAGTGAACTCTTAAGAATACATTCCTCTATAGTCTCATTAGTCATCTCAATTAGATTAATATTTGTACGAGTTTCTTCTATAATATTGTTTACTAATTCCTGTGCTTTGTCCCAGAACCTATCTTTAATAGAAAGAACATTGATTTCCTTCGCACCATCCAACGCACACTGAACAATGATAGCAGAAGCAGCACCACCAGATCCTAGAATTGTAATCACTTTATCTTTGACGTCAAATCCATTATCACGTAGCGCATTTACAAATCCAACACCGTCAGTGTTATAAGCTACAAACTTACCATCCTTATTTACAATAGTATTGGCTGCACCAATCAGTCTAGCCTCAGGTGAAACTTCATCAGCCAATTCAAAAGCCTTAATCTTATCAGGCATAGTACAATTAAATCCAGCCACATCCAACGCCTTTAAATCTTTAAAAGCTTCAGCTACTTCATCCTCTTTCACCTCAAACAACTCATACGTATAGTCCAAGCCTAACTCCTCAAACGCAGTATTATGCATTAAAGGTGATTTACTGTGTTCCACTGGCCATCCTATTAGTCCAGTTAATTTTCTTTTTTCTAAATTTTTATCTACTTTAATCATACAAAAAATTATACTTATCCCGGGGAGAAAAGGCAAGTGGATGCGAAAAAAGCAAGGATCTCACTAACAATCGTTCGTACCCTTGCTTTTTTCTTGCGGACGCAATTTTCTGTTTGACTAAAAGTTGATATAAATTTATACTAATACTAACAGTTCTCGGAGGATAAAAATGAAAGAACTTGCTTGTAGAAAAGTTATATTAAATAGCAATAAACCTCTCATTTGTGTGTCTGTAACGGGCGCAAATTTAAATGAGATAAAAGAGCAAGCACAAGTGATTAAGCGCTTGAATCCAGACATCGTAGAATGGAGAGCTGACTGTTTAAAAATAGAGAATGAAGAGAAGGATACATTTGAGATTGCATATGCATTGAAGTATGTGCACAAGATGCTCAAGTCGTATCCTCTTATTTTTACTTTCAGAAGTAAAGAGGAGGGTGGAAGTCGCCACGTAAACTTCGAAAAGTATAAAGAGTATTATCACTATGTTTCACTTGAAGCAAAGAAGTTTAATGTAGAACTAGTGGACATTGAAATGTATGGCAAGCGTGGAGTTCCAGGTCTTGATAACTTGGTAAACGAAATGCATTCGATGGGGCTAAAGGTAATCGGCTCATACCACGACTTCAATAAAACTCCAAAGCGAGATGAGATACTAGACATCCTAAAAGATATGGAAGATAACGGCGCAGACGTCTGCAAAATTGCCTGTATGCCAAGACATAAGGGAGATGTTTTTTCTATATATAATGCATCACAAGATGCTGACGAAAAACTAAAGAATCCTATCATTGCAATCTCAATGGGAGAGTTGGGCGCAGTCACAAGAGTCGCGCTCACTCAAACTCATTCGGTGCTCACCTTTGCATCGCTATGCGAGGACGAGACCTTCGAAGGTGAACTAAGAAAAGAATGTATCGAGCAGATGAATTCTTTGGGGCAGGTGCCTTTTAAGATTGCTGAAACTTTGGTTGATGTAAACCAAAATGGAAAACTGACCGGCAACATTTCCGTCATTGGTTTTATGGGCACAGGAAAGACTACAGTGTCAAAGGCTTTGGCGGAGATACTTAACTGCAAAGAAATAGATACAGACAAATACCTAGTAGACAAGTTCGGCAAAGAAATCACAGAGATGTTTGAAGTGATGAGCGAGGATGAATTTAGAGATGCCGAGTCAGTTGCTATAGAAGAAATAGCTCGCACCAAAAACCAAATTATTTCATGTGGTGGTGGAGCAGTTATAAGAAAGAAAAATTCAGATGTGCTAAAAGAGACTGGCGCTATAGTAAGACTAGATGCAGATCCAGAAACTATTTTTGAAAGAGTAAGTAGAAGAACTACTAGACCACTCTTAAATGGCAATATGAATCTTGACCATATAAAGAAACTGATGGATGAGCGAGAGCTTCGCTACAGAGAAGCGGCTGATATCACAGTAAATGTGGACAGCAACAATAGGATTTTGACGTGCTATCGAATAATAGTTGAACTGATAAAAAAGGGAATAATAACAAAATAAAGCAAGAAAAATGGATGCCAAATGCAGCATCCATTTTTTCTGATTTTACATAATTTTGACACAATTAGGTGCTACTATACAGTTGAAAGAAAAAGGAATACTTTTAAAAAAATGAGACCGTATTAAAAATAATTTCTAGTTGAAAATAACCCCTATCTAAACTATAATATTCTAGGATTAAAAAAGACCGGTGAGGAGGAAATTAATATGGTTTCAGCAGGTGATTTTAAGAATGGATTAACTATCGAGTACGATGGTAACATTTATCAAATTATAGAATTTCAACACGTTAAGCCTGGTAAGGGTGCAGCGTTCGTAAGAACAAAGCTTAAGAACATTAAGACTGGTGGTATTACAGAAACATCATTTAGACCAACAGAGAAGTTCGAAAACGCACATATCGATCGTAAGGATATGCAATACCTTTACACAGATGGAGAACTATATCACTTCATGGATGGTGAGACATATGAGCAGATCGCTATCGAGGCAGACAAAGTAGGAGACGCTCTTAAATTTATCAAAGAGAGTGAGACAGTTAAGATTTGTTCACACAACGGTGATGTATTTGCAATAGAGCCACCTATCACAGTGGAACTTACTATTACAGAAACAGAGCCAGGCATTAAAGGTAACACAGCTACTAATGCTACTAAGCCAGCCACAGTAGAAACAGGAGCAACAGTATACGTTCCATTGTTTGTGGAAGAAGGCGAAAAGATTGTTATTGATACGCGTACGGGTGAATATTCTAAGCGTGTTTAATATAGTTAATAATTTATTTTTTATTTATTTTAAGGAGGTAGAATCATGAGAGGATTCACAAAGAAAATTGCTTCTGTAGTATTAGCACTTACATTAGTAATCGGACTAGCTACTTCAGCATCAGCTGCTGATGCATGGAAAGGCTACTTTGGTAACAATGACGGTTCATTCTGGGAAGGTGCTACAGGTGCTATGGGAACTAACACAGCAAAAGCTTTTACTGCAAGAATGACTTCAGTAGGCTGGGGCGGTGTCTGGGGATGCCAGGTTTCACAGCCAATCAAACTAGCTAAGGGTAAAGCGTATGTTCAGTCATATTCAATCAAATCAACAAAGGCTAACAAGTACATCTACGTTAAGATGTCAACAAATGAAAACCTTGCAGTTGGTTACTGGGTAAAACTTCCTAAGGGAAAAACAGTTAAGGTTGAAAAGATCTTTAAGGCTGCTAACGCTGCTAACCAAGTTACATTTGGTTTAGGTGGAGAAGCAGGCGATAGAGATGGTTCAGATGTAGATGCATCTGTAAGATACGGCATCTTTGAAAAACAGTTCAAGATTAGTCGTAGACAGTTAGCTTCTCTTGACTGTGATGGTGACTTCTCTTCAGTTACAGATATTGAAGTTAAGAATTACTCACTAGGCGCAGCTCCTACAAAGGTTAAATTCTCAGCTAAGGCTAAGGGTAAGAAGAAAGTTAAAGTTACTTTGAAGAAAGCAGCTGGAATCAAGACTTTCGAAATCAAAGTAGGAAAAGTTAAGAAGAAAACTACTAAGACTTCAATTACTATCAAGGCTAAGAAGAAAGGTAAGCAAAAAGTTCAGGTTAGAGGTATCTCAGCTGACAAGGCTTACAAGACAAAATGGGCTACAAAGAAAGTTAAAGTTAAATAATCTACGCGTTTAAAAGAGCAGTTATTTAACAATAAAGAAGCACCGATGAAAATTTATTTTCATCGGTGTTTTTTTATTGTTGAATATCGCGCTTGCGCGATATGAATAATTTGCGAAGCAAATTATGAATAGTAACTGCTTGTCTAATCTGCACTTTTGTATCACGATGTGGTGTTACATTTACACTATAGATAGAGCGGATAATTGGTTTATTGGTTTGGTAAAAAAATACGGACATTCTAAAAAACTAGCACTTTATTGTAATTGATAGAGATTTTCTATCGTGATATAATTTTAAAAGATGAGGGAGCGGAAATCATCGGAAAGGAACCGATATGAAAAAAGTATTTAAGAGTATCAGTGTTTTTGTATTAAGTTTATCACTCGCATTTAGTGGTTTTGTTTTTACGGGAAATGTAAAAGCTGACGCTGTAAGTGAGTGGAAAGCAAATGCTATTAAAACACCTACAGAAGGAAACTTAATAGGAGCAGGATATATCGATGTAGAGTTTGATAATTCTTTAGAGGATTATACATATGAAGTTCAACTTGATGGCAAGTCTGTATATTGGAAAGACGGGAGTATTCTTAAACCTAAAATAGGTGACGATGAGAGTGTTGGAAACATTAAAACATTTACATCAAGTGAAGTACCAAAGACAGAAGTATATACTACTGATGTGTCAGCACATCAGATTACAGTTAAAGCATCCAAAGGTAGTGACACTATAGTATCCAATCCTGTAACAATTTATGTTTCTAAAAAAGGTTTGGCTTTAGGCAACGATATGGGAGATAAAATCCAATTAAAGGATTTGAATTGTTCTTGGTATTACAATTGGGGCACTCCTGCTTTTAATAATAGTATAGATGAAAATGTGGCGCATGTTCCTATGATGTGGGGTGCAGGCGAAGACAGTATAAAGGATATGAACGAATATGATGGTCATTCCAATTACTTTCTTGGATATAATGAACCGGACATTGATCATCAAGCAAATATGAGTTCAGATGAAGGTATAGCAAATTGGACATATATTTCGAATACAGGAAAAAGACTGGTGTCTCCTGCATTATCTACACCTAGTGGACCATCAGGTTGGCTAACAGCATTTTTGCAAAAGCTAGATGCTACAGATATGAAAAAATGTGATGCAGTAGCATTACACTGTTATGGCGGTATTGCAAAAATTGATAGATTGCTTGAGGCTGTCAATGCTATGTGGAATACATATCACAAACCTGTTTGGGTTACTGAAGTATCTGTTCTAGGTAAAAAAGGCTTACCATCAGATCACAGTTATGAAAATGAAACTGCGAGAGCTGAGGTAGAAAAATATGTTGAAGATATGGTTAAGGAATTAGATTCAATACCATATGTAGAACGATATTGCTGGTTCCCATACAATGTTGAAAGTTATAATGAAATTGATGGATTAGATGGATGTGGTGCCACAGCTATGTTTGAATATGCTAGTGGAAAATATACAGATCTAGGATATCAATATTCACAGATGGGTAATCCAGCTGGATATAATGCAAATGTTATTCCTGAAAGTAAAAGATTTAATTGGGATGAAAGAATAATTGAAACTACAGCAGCACCTACCACAAAGTCACCTGTAGTTAATCCTACTAAAGCGACCGTGACTAAACCAGGTAAAGTTTCATTGAAAAAACCTAAAAATGTAAAGAAGAAATCAGTTAAACTTTCATGGAATAAAATTAAAGGTGCTATTTCATATCAAGTGAAATATGCTCTCAATAAAAAGTTGACTAAAAAAGCAAAAACTAAGATTACTAAATCAACAAGTATAATAATTAAAAAACTTAAAAAGAAGAAGACATATTATTTTGCAGCTAGAGCGAAAAACATCGCAGGATATGGCGCTTGGTCTAGCGTTAAGAAGATTAAGATTAAAAAGTAACACACATATTCCTATCATAAAAAAGTGCTATATAATAAGTATAGAATGATAGGAAATCGTGTACGGATTTGTTGATAATATATAACTTAATAAATTGATAATTCAATTTACCAATGTTATAATTTTTATATATTATTTAGAAACGGTTTTCTAATTTATTTTAAAAGGAGGATTAAAAATGAAAACTATTATGAAGAAAGCGATTGCAGTATTTAGTGCAATTGCAGTAGTAGCAGCATTATTTGTTGGTGTTAATTTTACTAAGTCAGCAAAAGCTGATACAGCAGTTACTCTTAAACCTTGGAGTTTCTATGAAGGTGGAGAAAGTGGAAGAAGTGTAGATCCAGATGGATGGCCACAGAGATTCTATAATTCAGTATCAACTACTGCTGGAGAATCTAAAGGCTCAGACTTTTGGTATGTTGGACCTCATCAGCAATACCAAGATGGTCCTGAAGTAACGTGGGATAGCACACAAGTGGCAGATGGTTTTACAGCCAATATCAGAAATACTGGATGGGATGGAGAATATCAAAGTGGTACTTTGATAGGAGATAATCCATGGCTTATGAGAGCATATATGAATTTCCCTACAGAGCAAGGTCACCATTACACAGTTTCTTTTAAAGCTAAATGGGTTGATGGTCCTGGAGAAAAACCATGTCCAGAAAAGAATTTCATGGTAGGTGCAACAGATGAATTTACAAATAGCTGTTTTGAAACTGGAGCTGAAACACAGTTTAAAGTTACTTCTGGTTCCACATATTCATATTCAGCAAATCTTGTATTATATGCAGACTCTTCAACTATCAAACTTACAATTGCGTATGGTGCATTCCTAGATAGTATCAAAAAGGGTCTAACTACAGAGACTGTTGCTGCAGCTGGTAATGTTCAGATTTCAGATTTTACTGTTATAGATAAAGGTTATGATCCTGAAATCCCTACGGACCCACCAAAGCCAACTACTACACAGGCTCCAACACAGGCTCCTACTGTAGCGCCACAGCCTACACAGGCTCCTACAGTTAAACCTTCACCAGCACCAGCTAAGACATTAGCTAAGGTTACTAAGGTTAAGGTTAAGAGCGTTAAGAAGAAAACTATTAAGGTTACTTGGAAGAAAGTAGCAAATGCTAAGTCATACCAGATTAAGGTTGGAAACAAGACATATAAGGCTACAAAGAATTCTAAGAAGATTAAGAACAAGAAGTTCAAAAAAGGTAAGAAAGTTAAAGTTAAAGTTAGAGCTATGGCAGCTGGATACAAGACGGGTGCTTGGTCAAAGACAGTTAAGAAAAAACTTACTAAATAATTAAGTTTATCTAAGAGCCCGCTGTTTTAAAACAACGGGCTCTTTAAAAAATAACTTTGATTAGGAGGAAAAAGAAGTGAAGAAGAATGTTTTTAAAAAAATGATAGTTAGTATACTTTCATTATCACTTATGTTCAGCTTCTCAGCTCCAGTTGCTGCGGCATCTCATGCACCAAATGGTTCTGATATAATCTCTAAAGACTTTAGATGGACAGGATTTTCTGTTAGAGATGATTTGCATGATGGAGCAATGACAGATTGGGAAAAGGCATTAATTAAAGAAATGAATACTGCAAAAGAACAAGCATTGAAAGACTACAAAGCAGGAAAGATAACAGAAGAAGAATATAATGCTAAAATACAAGAAATTGATGGCTGGCAAAGTTATACAGAAGGATGGCCACTTGATGCAGAAAACACTGGTTCAGATGTATCATTATATTGTAAAAATACTGGATGGGATGGCGAGTACGCAGCCACATCATATGGTGGAGAAAAGAAGTTAGTAGGCGATAATCCTTGGGGATTAACACTAACATTGGATAAGATTCCAGTAGAGTATAGTCGTTATTATACAATGTCATTTGATATTTCAACTGATTTACAGGGAGATGATTCTGAAACAGGACAAAAACAAAGATCAGATAAATATTGTATCGTAAAAGCATATGACCCTCAGTCTAAGGGAGAACCTTCAGCTGCATTTGAGTCATTCAAGGTTAATGGCAAGGAAGCTGCTAAAGATGGTAGATTTAAAATTGCTAAAACTCCAAAAGGAGAAGAAACAGTAAAGACTCATATTGAAGCAACATTCAAGATTCCTGACACTAAGAACGAGTGGAGTGGTGGACATGATTCAGGAATGTTCACAAAGATGGGAATTAAGTTTGCTGTTGGTGCATTCCTAAAGACTCATGAAGATGAAGTTGCAGCAGGTACTGCACAGAGTTATGAGGAGATTGGTCTTACAGGTTATATTAGAGTTAATGATCTAAAAGTAATTGCTGGTACACAGTATGCTGTTAGATATTACGATGGATCAGCTGTAAAAGCTACAAGATATGTAAATGAATATGGTCAGGCTAAGAGTGTTGCTCTAAAGAAGAAGGGCTATAACCTAAATGGTTACACAGATATAGCTACAGGTAGAAAGTTTAGTTTCGGAACTCTTATTGAGAAAGATACTAACTTAAGAGCTATCTGGGCTAAGACACAGAAGCCTAAAAAAGCATCATTTACAGCAAAGAGTAAGAAGAAAAAGAAAGTAACTGTATCATTCAAGAAGAATGCAAATGCTAGAGGTTACGAAATCAAATACTCACACAACAAGAAATTCAAGAAGAAAGCTAAGTATAAGACAAAGAC
>CAMVRH010000003.1 GCA_947169835.1 uncultured Lachnospira sp.
CGGGTGACTGTTGCACATTCCTGTACTCTTCAGGAACCATAGGGTTAACCAAGCCTTCTCCTGTGTAATCATCTGTCACAGCATACACGGCTATTCTAGAAGAAACCGCCACATAATCACCAATTGATATTCCGGCGTCTCCGCCAAAGAGCGCATCATATGCAGAAATATGAACATAATTACCAATGTCTATCTTTCCACTTAAGATACAAAAGTCATCTATTCTTACATGGTTTCCAAGAGAAATGTTTTCAGCGCCATAAATACTTGCTTTCTTGCTGACTAACACATCTTCTCCAAAAGATTTGAAACCAATTTCTTTTAATTCTTCTTTAGAATAAAAATTAGACATAACTATTCCTCTTCATTCTCTTCTTCATCTTCACAGTTAATCTTTTCTTTAACTGAAACACGTGACATTCCACTGTCTGAAATATACTGTCTTCCTAAATACTCTCCAAGTAGTCCCATTCCCAAAAGTTGTACACCTGAGAAAAAGATAATTGTAACCATAAGTGATGACCAACCCATAGACTTTGTTGGGTATAAAATTCGTTGAATAATCAAAACGATTGCTACAACAAAACTGATACTCGCTATTATAGTTCCAAGTTTGGTTGCTACTCTTAGAGGTTCAACTGAGAAATTTAGGAATCCATTTGTCCATAGGCCAACCAACTTTCTAAATGTGTAGTTTGATTTGCCGTAGGCTCTTTCTCTATGTTCAACGTCAAGGTTTGCCACATTATTTGTAATTCCAAAAATCATTCCATAAAGATATGGGTAGTGATTTGAATATTTAATCATTTCGTCTTTGACGAACTTTCTCATTACATAGAAGCTATTAACCCTAATGTGTTTAGGTTTCTTTAGCATAATCTGTGTCATCTTATTGTTGATTTTACTACCAAGTCTTCTGCCAAAGCTTTCTTTTTGATCAGCGTACTTCGCAAAAACAACATCGTAGTCATTCTCTTCTAGATGCTCAACCATTCTGACAGCCTCTCTAGCTGGCATTTGAAGATCGTCATCCATCTCGATTATATATTCGCCTGTCGCATGACGGTATCCTTCTATTACAGCATTAGTCTGTCCAGAATTCTTCGCCAAATGAATTACTTTAATAGATTTATCCTCTTTGGCAATACCCTTTACCAATTGATAGACATTATCTGGGCTGTGATCATCCACTAAAACCATTTCAAGTTCGTACTTGCTGCTTTCACTGAATGCTTCCTTTAGCTCCTTAATCACATCGCCTATAGTTTTTTCTGAGTTGTAAAGACCTATTACGGCAGATACTTTTTTCATCGCAAACTCCTATCTTTTTTCTTTCTCTTAAAATATAGAATTTCAATTACTACTAATATGATTATTCCAAATACACTAGCAAATAGCGTATAAGGCATTCCCACTGTGCTATATACTAACTTAACTGTGTGTTGTCCTTTTTTAATTTTAACCCCTGTAAATGCTGTGTCTACTTGATAAAGCTTATCGGCTTTTTTTCCATCAATGTAAACTTTCCAACCATCATTTTTGATAATGCTCAAATAAAGCAGACCATCTTTTTTGGCATTTACAGTTCCTTCTACCAAATCATTATTAACGATTTTTGTCTTTAATCTTTGATCAGATAATTTTTTTGCCTCGTCAAAGAATTTATCACTTGAAACATTTACTAGTTCCATGCTGTCGTAACTGTACTCTCCAGAATTTTTAAATGTAATGGCAATATCACTAGTGTGATTTTTGTCTAATCCCAAGTTTACAATATAGTCTGTCACACCTTGGAGTCCTTGGTTTATTCTCTCGGCATTACTAAATCCTTTTAGTAGATGCTCTCCACTAATATTTCTTGAAACATAGTTTTTGTCGTTGTCTTTTATGTCTCTACCATCTAAAGATTTTCTCTTATATCCTTTGATAACCAAATATAATTCTTGGTTATTAGCCGCAGCCTTAGGTTTTAAAAGAACATGCTTACTTGGCTTCTTTATAATGATTTTCTTATTTTTAATTTTTACAGCCTTGTTGTCTGTCTCTAGTGTATATGGTATTTTGGTAGTTTTTTCAAAAGCATCTTTAATGTCTTCGTTTTGAATATCTGCAAAATCCTTAACGTCTTTATCATCAAGCACTAGACTATTCATTAAAATTTGCTCTCTTTTGACGGAGTCATTTTTTAGATAGTCGCTCTTTGAAACTACTTTATCAAAGACATAACCTAAACTTGTATCTATCTCATTTTTAAAAATATGTGTTTTGGTATTGGGCTCTTTAATCTGTTTGTAGCCTATTCCTGAATATAAATCATATCCCAAGGAATCATTTCTAATATTTTTTGGTATGTAATCTAGATTTTTAGAAATATAATACTTAACATTTTGTAAGAAATTAATTCTATTTCTACTATCGTTATGTAGTGAACTCATTCTCAAATAGTTTCCACCACTATTGCTTAGTTCTTTATTATATTCGCTCCAGTCACTATCTAATGTTGAAAGATATTCAAATGTGGATGAAACATTCCAATATATATTTGAGTTAATTGCAGTGTTGTTAACTGGACCATTTTCGTATACTCCAGGGTTCCAAAAAGTTCCTACCCTATAAAAATCGTTATCTTTTATTTTTGATGCATGGCTCAAACTTGAACTTTCATAACAATTGAAACATACTTTGCGATCTGTATAAGAGAAAATGTCATTTCCAATATGCGGAGCAAAGAATGCAAGACAGATTATTGCCACATTTGCAACAACCAAAATTTTGATACGTCCTTCATTCTTTTCATCGCCCGGCTTTTTGATTAGCAAGCAAAGAATCACTACTGCAAACACTATATTTATTGCTATAAAAATAAAATGTATATCATACAGAAGATTCATCATCTTTAGTGCAATAGCAAAGATTCCTGCCATCGCGGTGAATATAATAATAGGCACCTTGTATTTCGCAATGTTGTCTTTCACTATTTCTAAAGATTCTACACTAGCCACGGCAAAGAAAAATGCCACCGTGTAACACCATCTTCCTGACGGATAGCTAAGTCCATTCAAAATAGACTGGAATAACGGAATAAGTAAAAAGACTCCTAAAATAATACTCATCCACATCGCTGTGGTTTTCTTTCTATATATAAGCACTACCGCAACAGCTATTATTAATATTGCATTAAGTGCAATATAAGAATAGTTTCCGTTAATATCAATGTTTCCTGCTAGCCCAGGAATAAATAGCTTAGCCTTTGCTATCTCCGGAAGAATGGTCAATCCCTCTCCTGACTCTGTACTTGTGTTAATAAGAGCATACAACTGAGATGCAACGATAGGAATTGCTATTAAAGCCCCAAGAACAGCGTACTTTATCAAAGATAGCATTTTGAAAATAAAATCTTTAAAACTCTTTTCCTCGGTTTCAACAAAGTACTTAACAATCACATAGATCACTACAACGCCTGCTGTCATATATGTAAAGTAAACACTAATGGCGCATGAGAAAAAGATAGACACTACTAGCATTGCTGAGTTTTTCTTTTCCCACACTTTATCTATTCCCCATATAATAAGTGGGAATAAAACAAGTTGTGTAATAAAAAAATCATGCCTAATACAATCAAGAGCCCACGCGCTAAACGCATAGCTGATTGCACCTATTAAGCATAGATTATCACTTTTCCCTTTGTATTTAAGATATTTTAAAAATATAAAACCTGCGGCATATAGTTTTAGAATGATAACCACAGTGTATGCTATATCTTGATTAGCTTTCGAGAACAACATTGCAATGTAGTGGAATGGGTCAAATAGAATAAATGAGTAGTTTGCAATAGTGTCTCCACCCAGTCCAGTATCCCACTGCCACAATGCAAATCCGTGTGTAAACAAATCGCCCATCAACATTTTAAATTTGGCAAATAATGGATACCACTGTAAGTATCCATCTACATTCCAAATCATTGTCTTGCCCGTGTAAATAAACGATGCTCCAAAAAACGCCAAAACTATAACAAATAAAAATGAATATTGGATGCCTATATTATTTTTTCTCTTGAAAAGATTCAATCTAGGTAGCCTCCTGTTTTATTTGATATAGTTTTAAATTAATCTCTTATTTTCTTGCTTGTTTAACAATTTAATATTAGGTAATGATCTTTGATAGCCCAACTCTCTTGCTCTATTCTTAATTTTTCTTCTAAGAGGCTTTCTTTTTTTGTCTGTTGATAAGAATATAGCTTCCTCTTTTTCTTTGACCATTCTACAATATGCAAAAACAATATATGTTAGTTTGTCATTGTATTCTTCATAGAACCACTGATTCATCAATGCGTGGAAGTATATATCTCTTACCGCAAATATAGTTTTGTCCACATCACACTTAGAAATGATTTCATCTAATTCTTCCTTCTCCAAAGGTTTGGCAGGAAGCGCTTCTAAGTTCCATCCTTTTTCTTTATTGTGGCTGTAATCTTCTACCTCTAATCCGACATCTTTACCTTCGAATACATAGTCTACTAGTTTTTCTGTTGCATCTATAGAATCGTATGAAGTGAATTTGTCGAAGTAGTCTTTTGCGTCATCATATCTATATGTAAGAATCTTGCTATCCTTAAATGAATCGCACATTTCTTCTATATTATATATCTGCTTAAATGGAAGTGACTTAACATCGATGTACATTCCTCTATCTTCCATGTACTCATCATAGTCATACATAAATAGCACGATTGGCTTTTTAGTAATTGAGTAGTCAAAGAAGATACTTGAGTAGTCTGTAATCAATGCGTCTGAACAGTTGATAAATTCATATTTAGCAACATCAACTGGGAACTTATCAATATGTTTAAACGCTGAGTAATCAATGTCCTCACCTACGTTAGGATGTAGGTTTACAAACATGCACTGATTATCATTTAAGTTCTCGTCAAACTGTTCTAGTATTTCCTTAATAGCTGTAGTTCTCATTGCGCCATAACTATTAACGCCTCTCCATGTAGGCATATAGATATAAACTTCCTTGTCTTCTAAACCGAGAAGTTTCTTTGTCTCTTTTCCTTTTTCTTCGTCGCAGAAAATTGTGTTTCTTGGGTATCCGCTAACGATAGTCTTGTTTGTATACAACTGATTTAGATTGTAATCTTCCATCATGCAATCTTTTGTATATCTATTTGGGAACAACAAATAATCGCACTGCAAGAAGTTGTGTTGAATATTAGACATAGACTCGATGCCCTTTTTCATATTCTTACCCAAAGTCTTAAGTGGTGTTCCGTGCCATGTATTTATATGAATTTGTTCATCCCTTGTAATCAAACACTTAGGGAATGAAACATTGTTTACCAAATACTTAGCAGTAGCTAGTAGTTTGTAGTACTTCTTAGATCTAATTACTACAAGCTTAACTTTTAATTTATTCTTTTTTATAAACTCTTTATTTTTATCTTTGCAAAGTTCATCTGTTGCCACATAGATTTTATATTTCTTTCTCTTTAGTAGCTCCATCATAATGCTATATGGAGAATCAGAAATATCTTTTCCGTGGAATGACTCTACTAATACTTTGTTCTTGCTAACTTTAGTCTTATCCAAAAGGCCAACATAGTATCTCTTTAGAAGTGCGTTACTTCTAACAAAGTGATAATCATCATACTCTGCTATTCTTTGAACCCAACTTAGTGGAATAATAGAAATAAATAGCCAATACCATTTTCTCTTGTATAGCCAAATCTTTTTCTTTCTTCTCTCCTGCAAAGTAAACTTTGTATAGTTTCCTGAATTAGTTCTCCAATCAGGGAAGTGTCTCTTCAAAATCTTAAAGGCCTTGTTTACAAACTTAACCTGTTCTTTTCTATCTTTGTATTTATCAAACTCTTTAAATCTAAAGTATATGTGTCTTAGGTTTATTACGACAATCTCATCTCTGTACTCTTCCATCAATCCCATTTCTTCAATTCTCTCATTTAGAAGTTCAATAGAATCTAGGATTTTAGTCTTGCTAGCATCAAACTGAGCTGTGATAGAGCCCTCTCTTTCTACTATATAATAGTAGAGTTCCTCATTAACTTTAGACACTTTATTTGCGCTAGCAAGTAGAGGATACATTGTACAAATATCCTCAAATAATAATCCCTTAGGGAATTGTATTTTTGTTCTCTCAAGTAATTCTCTCTTAACTAACTTGTTCCATGCATATGGAGCATTTATTTCCAAAATTTCTTTACGCTCTCTTGGGTTTTGGTCATAGAATTCCATGTTGCCCATCTGCGCACTCTGCATAGTCTTTTCTTTTTCATCTACCTTAAAGTAGCCGCAAACAACAATCTCCGAATCTTTTGTCTTGGCCTCGTTATATAGCTTTTCATACATAGTAAGTTCTACGTAGTCATCGCTATCGACAAAGGCCACATACTCACCCTTTGCATAAGGCATTCCATAGTTTCTGGCATCAGATAGTCCGCCATTTTCTTTAATGTAACCCTTTACCTTGTTTGGATAATTTTTCTCATAACGCTCAATGATAGCCTGACTATTGTCTGGGCTACCATCGTTTACAACTATTATTTCAATGTCTTCCAGGGTTTGATTAACTAGAGAGTCTAAACATCTCTCTAGATAATCTTCAACATTATATACTGGAACTATTACGCTTACTTTTGGCATTTACTTATTCCTTCTCTTATAGTCTCTTTAGTAATTCTTCTGTCTTATCTTCAAAACCTGGTTTTCCAAGTAATGCAAACATGTTTGCTTTGTAACTCTCAACACCTGGTTGGTTAAATGGATTTACACCAAGCATATATCCACTAACACCACATGCAAACTCATACATGTAGAACAACTGTCCTAGGCTGTACTCATCTTGCTTTGGAACGTTAATCATAAAGTTTGCAACTTCACCGTCTGTATGTGCAAGAATTGTTCCATTCATAGCTGACTTGTTTACAAAGTCCATTTGTTTTCCAGCTAAGTAGTTAAGGCCATCAATATCCTCTGGATCTTCGTTGATAGTTACATTACTTACTGGCTCTTCCACATTGATAACTGTCTCAAACATAATTCTTGAACCATCCTGGATGAACTGTCCAAGTGAGTGTAGGTCTGTTGTTAGATCAACTGCTGCAGGGAAGATTCCCTTTCTATCTTTTCCTTCACTCTCGCCGTAAAGCTGTTTCCACCACTCTGCTACATAGTGAAGACTTGGCTCATAGTTAGCAGTAATTTCCACTGCTTTACCTTTGCCTAACATTACGTTTCTAGCTGCAGCATATAGCATAGCATCATTTTCCATAGCATCATCATTTAGAGCCATCTCTCTTCCGCTTGCTGCACCTTCCATCAATTTATCGATATTAGCACCACTAACTGCGATAGGAAGTAGACCTACTGCAGTAAGAACTGAGAATCTTCCACCAACATCATCAGGTACTACAAAACTCTCATAACCCTCAGCTGTTGCTAGGTCCTTTAACGCACCCTTGTTAGCATCTGTAGTAGCATAGATTCTCTTAGCTGCTTCTTCTTTTCCATATTTTTCTTCAAGTTTTTCTTTGAATACTCTAAATGCGATAGCAGGCTCTGTAGTAGTTCCTGACTTAGAAATAATATTTACTGAGAAATCTCTATCTCCAACAACATCTAATAATCCATTTAGATATGTAGAACTGATATTGTTTCCAGCGTAGTAGATTTCTGGAGTCTTTCTTACTTCCTTAGGTGCATTGTTGTAGAACGGATGTCTTAAAAATTCGATAGCCGCTCTTGCGCCAAGGTATGAACCACCAATACCAATAACGATTAAAACTTCTGAATCGTTCTTAATCTTCTCTGCTGCTGCTTTAATTCTTGCAAACTCTTCCTTATCATAATCTACTGGCAAATCAATCCAACCAAGGAAATCATTTCCCTCGCCTGTCTTTTCTACCAATGTCTTTTTAGCCTCTTCTGCTTTTGGCATTATTGCTTTTATATCATTTTCTGATACAAACTGCGCTGCCTTAGAATAATCAAATGTAACTTTACTCATTTCTTCTCCTCCAAATAAAATCTATCTATAGTGATACAACCATTTCTTTAACTAATTGCATTGAATGTTCTGCTGCTTTGCTTACAAAATCATCGAAATTCATTCTAGCAGATCCATCCGCCTTATCTGAGATTGCTCTTAAGATTACAAAAGGCACATCATTTAGATAAGCAACTTGTGCTATAGATGCTCCCTCCATCTCGCAACAGTCTGCATCAAACTCTTCTACTAAATAATCTTTCACATCTTTATCGCTAATGAACTGATCTCCTGTAGCAATAATACCCTCAATCACTTTAACACCCAGGTTCAAGCGCTGAGCACTTCTTGTTGCCTTTTCAATCATTCTATCGTCCGCGTCAAAGAACTTAGTTCCTATGTTGGGTATTTCACCTGGGTCGCAATCATCCAAAGTTCCTGTATTAAAATCATGTTGAATGGCTTTTCTTGAAATAACAATATCGCAAATATCCATATCATTATTTAACGATCCAGCCACTCCCGTATTTATCAAATAATCAATGTGGAAATCATCCACCAAAATCTGTGCGCAAATACTAGCATTAACTTTTCCAATTCCACAACGAACAACTACAGCATCTTTGCCGCAGAGATCTCCTGAGTAAAATTGCATGCCAGCTTTCTCTTCCACTTTGACTTTTTTCATTATGTCCTTTAATCCCTGGACTTCATCAAATCTAGCTCCAATAATTCCTATCATTTATAGAATACCTTCCTTTGCTTGTTCTAGGCCTTCTGCTAACTGGTCTGGGCAAGATGTGCCTCTTCCTTGGCAATCAATTCCTTTTATTTTGGAGATGGCCTCATCCACATCCATTCCCTCAATAAGCGCTGCTACACCCTGAGTGTTTCCGTGGCATCCGCCCTCAAATTTAACGTTTCTTATTTTGTCGTCTATTATGTCAAAACGCACTGCTCTTGAGCATGTTCCCTTGTTCTCATGTCTAAGTCCTTCTTTTGTCATATTTAACCCCTTTTCTTCATATACTAATCATTTAGCATTGAATCATAAATTGCGGCAACTTCCTGAATATCACCCTGTGCAATCAATTCACCATGTTCCAATAAAATTGCTTTATTACAAAGCCTCTTAACCTGTTCCAAACTGTGTGATACGAAAAGAACTGTAACGCCGTGATCAAACATGCCCTGCATTTTCTTCTCGCACTTCTTTCTAAACTTAGCATCACCTACAGATAGAACCTCGTCCAAAATCAAGATCTCTGGCTCTACTACTGTGGCTATCGAGAAACCAAGTCTAGCTCTCATACCTGATGAGTAGTTCTTAATTGGAACATCTATAAACTCTCCAAGTTCAGAGAACTCCAAAATCTCCTCATACTTTGACTCAAGAAATTCTCTTGAGAAACCAAGCACTGAACCATATAGGAAAATGTTCTCTCTTCCTGTGTAGTTAGGGTCAAAGCCGGCACCCAGCTCAATCATAGGAGCGATGTGTCCGTGTCTTGTAACCTTGCCAGTAGTTGGTTTGTAAACTCCAGCAATAATCTTTAGAAGAGTAGACTTTCCTGCACCGTTAAGTCCAAGAATTCCTAGTCTATCTCCTTTGTTAAGCTCGAAGTTAATATTCTTAAGAGCCCAAAATTCGTTGAATCGAATTTTTTCACCCTTTATCTTTTTTATTAATAATTCTTTTAAGTTGTCTACATTCTCTTTGCTTAAGTTGAAGAGAATACTGACATCTTGTACTACTAAAGCTTTCTTTGCCATAATTCCCTCCTAAATATGCAAGATAAATTTATCTTGATTCTTCTTGAATATCCAAATACCAAAGCATAATGCAACCACACTAAATACTAATGAATAAACAAACATAAATAGATTGTCTCCATTTGTGAATATTGAACCTTCTTCCATAAGGACATGTCTGAAGTTTGCAATTATGCAGTATAGTGGATTCCATTCGATTACCTTTGCCGCGGGACCAATGCTCTTTAAATAGTAGAAAATAGCTGAACAGTACATTATAAGCATTAGTAATACATCCCACAAATATTCTAAATCCCTAAAGAATACGCAAACAGTCGATAGAATAAGACCCGCCGCTATACTCATGATAAATAGAATTGTTAGCGGAATAACTGCTTCTATAATATGCCATGTGAATGGAACTCTTAAGACTACTGATGTAATCGCCAAAATAATAAGCGATAACAAGAATAGAATATAGTTATAAAGCACACTTGAAAGAGGGTATAAATACTTTGGTACATATACCTTCTTTATCATAGCTTGGTTTGATCTGATTGATCTCATCGCAATCTTACTTGAACTTGAGAAACAGCTATAAATCAAGCGACCAGATAGGATGTATACTGGATACAACGCATCTCCACGTCCTAGTAAACTACCAAATACAAACCACAAAACAAGTGTGGTTAGTAGTGGCTCAAGCAATGTCCAAACTAAACCTAAATATGATCTTCTGTATTTAAGTTTTATGCCTTTTCGTACCAACTCAATTAGTAGGTAGCGGTAGCGCATAAAACCTTCCCAATACTTATTCATATTACCTCCAAACCAGTCCATTTTTGACTAGCCTTTAAATTATAATGCATACTGTACTAATGTCAATAAAATAAAGTAGTGTTATTATGTCTTTATTTTTTCTCAAAAACCGCTTCTACTACGCGCTTTGCAGCGTTTCCATCATCCACACAACAGAACCTGTCGTAGAAGTCTTTGTAGCGGTCTTTGTAGCGTTCTTTTATCTGGTCAATGTTCTTTATTGCATCTACCACATCATCGTTTGTAAGTAGCAATGGTCCAGGTAAATCCTCTTCCATATCTAGGTAAAACCCTCTAAGAACATCTCTGTATTTTTCTATGTCATATGTAAAGAATAGAATTGGTCTTTCTAAGTTTGCGTAGTCAAAGAATACCGATGAATAATCTGTCATTAATATGTCCGACACAAGGTAAAGGTCTGTAATATCGTCATAATCACAGCCGTTTATTGTAAAGTCTCCATACTTTGACAAATCCATCTTTTCAACGACAAAGTAATGAAGTCTAAGTAGAACCACATACTCATCGCCAAACTCTTTTTGCAAACGATTCAAATCTAAATCTAGGTCAAATCCATACTGGCCCGCTTCAAAGAAATTGTCATCTCTCCAAGTTGGTGCGTATAGAATAACTTTCTTATCTTTAGGAATTCCAAGTTTTTCCTTAATCCTAGCCGCGTGTTCTTCTTTGTCTTCAGCATATAATGGATCGTTAGCAGGATATCCTGCCTCCAATATCTTTTCTTTGTCAAACAAGAAGCAGCTCTGGAACTTCTCTGTTGAGAATGGATTGTCAGATAGCAAGTAATCCCACTCTCTTGTTTGTCTGTAAACAATGTTCTTATACTGAGGTGTGGCTGAATGAACATCGTCCATATCAAACACTAATCTCTTAAGCGGTGTTCCATGCCATGTAGAAAGAATGATTGTGTCATCTCTCTTTGGAACACTTAGAGGCTGTCTCATATTGATTACCCAATATTTACTTCTATTCATATAGTAGAAATACTTGAGTCCAAATCTCTTACACTTTTTGTACTTGCCTGGAATTTTAACTCCACGTCTGTCCACCACCCAGATGCATTTATACTTTCCTGGATAATGCTTTTGCAAATATTTATATATGTACTTTGGCTGGCCCGAACAGTTTCTTCCCATAAAACTCTCGAACACAATCCAGTCTTCTCTAAATTTCATTTTGCTGAATACGTAAAGAGCTATTGTCTTATTTCGTATTCTCTTATCAACTAACATCTTCGCTAGTTTTCTTCTGGCAAGAACCTTTAGTCCTTGCTTGTAAGCCTTATTAAAGTCTCCCTCGCCCATTACTTTGACGAGCTTCTTCTCAGCTCTAGTAAAGTCTTTTCTCTTTAGGGCTTTAAGGTCCACATCTTTTGCTCTCTTAGCTAGCTCATGGAAAAACTCTTTCTCCCAAACATCTCCCCACTCTTCTTTTTTGTCGCGTAACTTTCTAAGATATGGCTTTGTAATAAACTTCGCCAAAATCACATACATATGATTGCGAAGTCTCTTGTTATTTTCTGTTGCTTTAATCGCATTATCGTATGCCACAAAATAAAATGGCATAGTTGTTTCTTTCTCTATCTGATTTAAAGATGGATTATTTAGTTTGTCATTGTGCGAACGCTTAACATACATTCCTTTGTGACAAGTCTTAATGTTTCTAGCGTTATCAAGTAACCCCATCAAAACTTTGGCATCTGCAAAGTACTTTTGTTCCTCGTTAAATGTAATATTATTGTCTGTGAATAGTGATTTTCTATAAATTGCACCGAGCACAGATTCTTTTTCTAGCTTTTTGAAGTATTCAACTTTGTAGTCGAATACATCTTCAAAGTCCACTTCTATTACTTCGTCGTCCTCGTCTTCGCCCTCTTCTGCTTGAGCTTCGTTGAAGGCTTTCTTCTGGAACCACGTAGTCTTGAACTCGCAGTATGTCATATCTGTCTCATCATCAAATAATTCCATCATTCCTGATAGGGTCTCTGGCATTAGATAATCGTCGTTATCTACAAATGTAATAAAATCGCCAGAAGCCTTGCTCATGCCAAGGTTTCTAGCTGCCGAAACACCTTCTTTGTCTTCTAGTTCAAAGACTTTTAGGTTGATGGAATTAGTGTATTCATTTATTAATTGATCTAAATTGTCTTTTGAATGGTCTAAAACAAGTATAGTTTCGAAGTCTTTGTAGTCTTGCTCCGCTATACTTTCAAGGCAATCTGTCAGATAGCCTATATTTGTTTTATGTGTGACAATAATGCTAAGCATAAATCCTCCAGACTTAAACTATTTGTTGTTTAAGTCATCCTTAATCTGTGTAGTTGAAATACCTTCTGTTCTAGGTAGGTATACAACTTCGCAGTATTCTTTTAGGAAGTCAAATTTTCCTTCCCAATCATCTCCCATTACGAAAACATCAATATCGTTTTCTTGAACATCAGTTACCTTCTGTTCCCAGTTGTTTTCAGGAAGAACTTCATCCACATATTTGATTGCTTCAAGCACCATTTTTCTCTCTTCATATGTGAAGTAGCATTTCTTCTGCTTCATGTTCCAGTTAAACTCATCAGTTGATAGGACAACTACTAAGTAATCGCCCAATTCTTTTGCTCTTCTAAGCAAGTTGATGTGTCCATAGTGAAGCATATCAAAGGTTCCATATGTGATAACTTTTTTCATAAAATCTAAAACAATACCTTTTTGCACGCTAAAATAAAAAAGGCATTATCTCCTTTCTTAAACCTCTAAATATTATAACTTATGCACTAATAATTATCAATAAATATGGGCTTGTAAGCGAACATCTTTTCGGGTTTGATGAGGCATAAATGTGGTAAATTTTCTCATATGTGTTAAAATAACACCTGTGCAAAAACTACTTGGAGGTTTTTTACTTTTTATGAAGTATATTAAGCAGTTTTTAACAAATTTTTATAAGTTATTCGCAATGACTATTCGCTTCAAAGAAAACGTAATAGTTTTTGAGAGTAGCATGTTTAGAAACTATACAGGAAACCCACGATACATCTACGAAGAGTTCGTTCGCCAGGGTTTAGATGAGAAGTTTGATGTTTACTGGGCTTTTAAAAATGTGAAAGATGTAGATCTTAGCAAAATTCCTGGTAAATTTAAGACTATCACTTACAAAACTATGCCTTTCTTTAAGGTTTATTCGTCTGCTGCTTTCATAGTATCAGACTCTAGACTTCCTAGATATCTACACAAGAACCGTAAAGGTCAATACATCCAGACTTGGCACGGAACACCTCTTAAGAAACTTGCGCTAGATATGGAAGCTATTGATATGGCAGGAAACACTGATGTAGATAGATATCACAAGCACTTTAGAAAGAGTATTGCTGCTTGGGATTATCTTTTGTCGCAAAATTCATACTCGACAAAGATTTTCAGAAGTTGTTTTGATTTTGATAAAACAATACTAGAGGTTGGATACCCAAGAAATGATAAGCTTCTTAACACTACTGCTAGTCAGATTTATGAATTGAAGCGTGAGATGGGTCTTCCTCTGAATAAAAAGGTGATTTTATACGCTCCAACATGGCGCGATAACCAATATTATGATTTGGGCAAATATAAATTTGCTAACCAGATGGACTTTGACTCGATTCGCGATGCTATCTCTGATGAGTATGTGATGATAGTGAAGTATCACTATCTCATTAAGGATTCAGTTGATTGGAGCAAGTACGAGGGCTTTGTTTACCAGTTTGACGAAGGCTGCGACATAGCAGATCTTTACTTGGTTTCAGATATGTTAATCACAGACTACTCTTCTGTAATGTTTGATTACAGCGTTTTGAATCGTCCGATCGTATTCTTTACATACGACTACGACGAATACATGAATGACCTTCGCGGCTTCTACTTTGACTTCAAAGAAGAAGCTCCAGGCCCATTGGTTTACAACAATGACGAACTAATCGAATCAATTAAAAACTACAATAAAGAAGACTGGGAAGAAAAATATGAATCTTTCCACAATAAATATAATCATTGCGACGAGGGAACCGCCTCGAAAGCAATAGTGGATTTAATCACAGAAAATTCTTATCTAAATGATTTAGATAAATAATGTTTTGGGCAGAGAAAAAAGAGGTGAGGTCGCACTAACAATCGTTTGACCCCACCTCTTTTTTCTCTGTCTAAATTTATATCTATATTATTTAATAATTTTCTTTGCAACTTCCAAGCCTTTGTTTATCCCATCTAAGTGATTGAATTTTTGATTGAACATCGAGTATCTAGCGTCCGGTATAAATAGAATTGTATCCTCTATCGCTTTAGCAAGTTCTTCTTGTGTTTTTACTATTGGGCCTGGGAGTTCGTTTTGGTCTAGATAGAAGTCCCTGGCATTTTCTTTATAGTCCTCATAATCATACATATAAAAGATAATCGGACGTTTTAAGTTTGCATAGTCGAAGAATACTGATGAATAATCTGTTATAAGCATATCGCTTACTATGTATAAGTCATTCACATCTTCGTAATCTGAAACGTCTATCACAAAATCTTTATACTTTTCAAAATCCATATTCTTTGCAACAAAGTAATGTGCTCTGAATAGAATTATATATTCATCCCCAATCTGTTCTTTTAATTTGTCGAAATCTAGTCCCGATGCATTCTCGTATCCACTAACCTCAGAGTGCTTATTGTCTCTAAATGTAGGCGCATATAGAATTATCTTCTTTTCTCTTGGAATATCTAATTCTCTTAAAATTGAATTTACCTTTGCCTGATCAAATGTAAATAGTGCATCATTTCTTGGGTAACCAGTTTCTAGAACTATATCTTCTCTTCCCTGTAAGCCAAATGCAGAAACTAACTTTTCGCTACAGTACTTAGAAGGTGAAACCATATAAGAGAATTTTTCTCCCTCATGTGCATAATCCAAATCGCTACCTGGCACATCTAGTCCAATCTTCTTTAGCGGAGTTCCATGCCATGTCTGGATGTATACTTGATCATCGCTTAGCTTCAAGAATTTTCTTGTGTTTGAATTTAGAACCCAATACTTTGCCTTGGCTAGCGCTTTGTAATATGAAAAAGTTTCATATTTAACTATTGAAATTTTTGGTCCTTTGTCGCTGCCCACTAACTTTTCAAAAATCTTTCCCGGCTTATGAACATTTCTAA
>CAMVRH010000004.1 GCA_947169835.1 uncultured Lachnospira sp.
TGTATTAGTAGCCTCGGCATTTAGTTTTCTCTTTTCAGTAAGAGCTTTTACTACAGCTCCCACTACTCCGCCACCAAATAATGCGGCGACCACAGTAATAACACTTCCCCAATCAACTCCCGGCATTTTATGTTCTTCTCCTTTCCTGTTCAGGCTATATTACATACCTTCTGTTTGTGATTTGTTTGTGCATTAGCGTAATCCAATCATTGTATACATTTTGTTGCCCTAATTCGGATTGTGAGTTAAGTCCTTCTGCCCCTCTATTCAAGTATGCAATACAAGAACATTTTACTATTACAGGCCAGCACTCATTCATCAATCTTGTGTTTACCATTCGATTTGTCCATTGAGCCGCTTCATGAATTACCATTTCACAAACATCTTCTAATATTTCTAAATTATCTCTAACAGTAGGCTCTGTGTCATGAGCGCCTCCTAACGCCTCTCCCATTTCGCCTGCTACAGGGATATAATAGTAATCTAAATTCGAAATCATATAAATTGGATATATGACATTATTATCTACAATAATCTTATCTTCTGGATATAATCTACCAGGATAAAGATTATATGTAACTTCATCAATTTCGATTATTCCATTATTATTGCCATTTCTATCGGTTTCATATTCTATTTTTTCATCATCTTTAATAAACTGAACGTATATGTGGTTTGAAGAATTATTTACTTCACCTACAATATCCGTTCTGTTTATAGGGAGATAGAAGTTATTCTCAGTTAATCCATTAAAATTCAATACGTCAGGTGTAATTTCTCCTATTTCCGAACCGTATATAAATAAAGCCGGAAACTCTTGTCGTGAGCTATCAACTAGCCATCCACGATTGGCCACCCACCATGCGTAATTTTTAGTTTTTTCTTTGATTAAAGCGACTTCGCTATCTGTGAAACCGCCGTTAGAAACAGTTAAGAAAGCATCCGTATGCCCTTCAATTGGAGCTGGTTCTGATTGATCAGGTACCATTTCTTTGTCGCCTTTATAATTTTTTCCTAGCATACGTTTTGTTTTCTCTACTATTTTCTCAAATGTAATATCCGCTACTAGCATATAGCCGCCTCCTTAAATATAATAAAACAGACCGGTTGAGAAACCTCAATCAGTCTGCTAATCACGTGCGATTGTGATTTCCACCTACACAGAGTATATATTATTTTTTTATATTGTGCAAATGGAGTACAACTTATTTCTTGTCTGTACTACCAAACCCTCCAGTCCTTTCCGCTCTAGGGTTAGATGAAAAATCGTTTTCTGCTAAAATAAATTTTTGAATAATTCCTTGACCAATTTTATCTCCTTTTTTAATAAAACTTCCAGTTTCATTTAAACTAGAGAATGCAAAACAAATTTCTCCATCATTATCTGGGTTATTATAATAATCACTATCTACAATTCCTACCCCATTCATAAGAATTAATTCTTTTTTCTTAGGATTAGAGCTTCTATTGCATAGCATTAAAAATTCATCTTCTGCCATTTTTATTTTAACACCAGTTTTTACATATGTCACAGCACCTTTTCCCGGTACAAGCTGGTCTTCCAATGCAAAAAAATCATAGCCAGCACTATATTTAGTAGACCTCTCTGGTAATTTAATATCTTCCTCTATTCTACTCACTTTTTCAAATTTCGCCATTATAGTTCCTCCTTATTTTTTAAATTCAGTAAATACACTCCACTATTAAATAACTCGTCATAATAACTGTTTTGACTTTGTGCGATTTCTTCTGTGTATTTTGTTAAATCTATAATTTTTTTATCTCGTAGATGTTCTACAATCATATGCCTAGTCTCATGTAATACAGCTTGGTTAAACATAATATGACCATATAAATCTATAGAAACATCTATATAATAAGTGCCATTCCATTCATGAAATGTCCCTAATAAAATAGTATCACCAGGATTAGCTTTAAACCCTTTGTCTTTATATCTCACAAATCTATATACAATAGGTTTGTCTATCTCAATACCGTAAGCTGTTTACATATTTTTCTGAGAGTTCTTTTATAGGAGTAGAATCTATGTCCAATTTTTTTATATGTATTGTAGTTGTAGGGTCAACTATATAGGTAAATATAAATATAATCGCAAAAGCGAAAAATATTACAATCGATAACCAAAACATAATTTGTCCTCCTAGAAACCATTGCCATTTTATCTTCATATTGCACCTCCAATGGCAAATTAAAATAAAAAAGGCGGGTGTAACCGCCTTTAAGACTACACACGTTGGCAGTCTCTTATATTAACAGCCGCTGTGACTGCGCTGCCCTTACCGATTACAACTCTATCTCCAGATACTTCAATCACATCAAAAATACTATTATGTGTCCAATCAGCAAGTGGTATCCCTGAATAAGATTTTGTACCAGTAAATCTAACTCTGCATCCTTTTGTTATAGGTTTCTGTGCTGGAGCAGGTTGTAGCATTTCATTCACTTTATCTTGTACTGCATCATATCTATCACCAAGTAACAATACTCTTTGTTCTCCTACACCATATTTGCCTTCAATTACTTCTTTTGCTAATGTATCAATAGGAGCAGAGTATATATGATTTATGAAATCTTGTACTTCATCATAACGAGTACCTAATTTTTCTTTTCTTTCATCTCCATTACCATACTCTCCTTGCATTACACCTAACGCTAACTCAAAGGTGCTTCCACTTGGTGCTGGAGTAGGTTTTGGAGCAGGAGCTGGTTCAGGTTTGGGCTCTGGATTAGGTTTTCCTGGATTAAGAAACTCACGATACGCATAGTTAGTATCTAATCTTCCATCATATCCATCAAACCATCCATCACTAGTGAATTGCCATAAACTCCAATCAGTTTCTTCATCAGAAGATACATCTAATCCTCTTTGTTTTCCATTACGAGTAGGCCACATTGCTACCCATTTGTCAAATCTTGATAATCTGTCACCTGATAATTGATTTTTAAACCAGGATAAAGATGCATATACACCTGCATAATATCCTGCATTCTCAACTTTTTCACAAAAAGCATAGCACATGTCTTTTAAAGTAGAATTTGATGGCATACCATTTTTCTTTTTATAACCATCAGCGTCTTCCATATCAAACCAGCAACCATAAGTTGGTGTATATGGTGCGATTGCATTCAAAAATGCGTTAGCTTCTTTTTTTGCTCCATTCACATCCAATGCGTATGAGTACCAATAGAAGCCCATAGGAATATTATATTTTACACAATTATCAGCAAACCATCTAAAACTATCATCAATAGTGCCTCTAGTGCCATACCCTACACGGATTATAATAAAATCTACTTGGTCTTTCATAACAGAAAAGTCTATACCACTTTGATAATCTGATATATCAATCCCTCTTTTTGCCATCATTTTCCACCTCCTCATGATTTCTTAGAATTTCAGCGTTTCCTTCTTCAATTTTTTCTTCTTTACTTTTTTTCTTTACCATCCGCTTTACCTCCTTGTATCAACGTTTTTACTTCGCCTGCTACAGGGTGGCCTATTTCATATAGTCCAATCGCGCTCGCAAGTAGTACAAATATATTAACAATTCCAGAAGTAATTCCAGCAAAATCAAATTGACCAATATAAATTATGCGTAATACACCTACTACTATTGAAAATACTAGTGCCAACCATTTAGTATCAATTTTATTCGGTAAATATCTCTTAAAGACTTGTGTAAGTAGTGTAATTATTAGTGAGCAACCTGCGATTGTCCCTAAAATTTCTATACTAACAAAATCATTCATAGTTTTACCTCCTCATTTTTTAAATTTAATATTGCATACGATTTAATGAATCATGCGCATTCTCATCAGGTGCCATTATATCGCGTTCTTTTAGCTTAATCAATAACTTTTGCCTTCTCAATGTATAAACGCCTTTAAGAGCATCGTACGCCTCTACAGTGTACGGATCTTTTTTGTATTGAGAAAATAAGCAGAATCCATTTAAGTCTGCCTCTACATCTTTCACTACAAAAACAAGTGCCCCAATTCCAAATTTTTGTTTAGAAGCGGGTTTTTTCTCAGTTTTAGCACTTTTCTGTTCTTCTTTTTGTTCTTGAACAGGAGTACTCTCTGTTTCAGGTACTGTTATTTCTTCTTTTATTTCTTCTACAGGCACATTTTCTACCTTTTTAGAAGTATTTTTCTTTCTTGAAGCCATAATTTTTTCTCCTTTCTAATAATTTATTTTATTTTTTCTTAAAGTTCTCGCATTTCTGCAAGATTTGCATCTTTTTGGTGGTATAAACCCTTTTTCTTCATAAAATTTCTGATCATTTGCTGTAAAAACAAACTCTTTTCCACAATCTAGGCATTTAATTTTAATATCTCCATCCATTACTATATATCTCCCTTCTATTTTTTACTTGTAAAGTTAAAATTAAACTGAGGTTCATCTGATTTTTTCTTTTTATCGCCTAATAGCACATCTGGATGGTCTTTTAGAAGTGTTTGGACCCTAGCATTAGTAGCTTCTAAGAAGATTTGGTTTCTTTTATCAACATAATCCTCAATTTCTTCATCTGTTGACACATCTTCTGCACGAAGTAATGATAGTAAACGTGGGTCATAACCTTTTTCTGCTACAAGTGCTGTGATTTTATCTCTACGACGGATAAGAGAAAGTTCTTTTTCATACTCAGCTATCTTCAATTCTTGGTTGTCGATTTGCTTTTTATATCTCTCCTCCATACTTAGCTTAGCCATTTCCTCAGCTTCTTTTTTCTTAGCTTCCATTTCTTCTAAAATATTTTGCCTCATTTTTTCTTTTTCTGTACTTATGGTCGCTTGTAATGCGCTTTCTCTTTTAGAATACTCTTGTTCCTTTTTAGTTAAAGCTGTATTTATAGCTTTTTCAAGCTTTTTATCAAATTCAGCCTGTAATTTAGGGTCTTGTAATAACACATCTAAGTTTTGTGTGTCTGACTCTTGTGGTCTACCTACTTGTGCAGGTGTAGTTGATGTAGTAGAGTTGTTATCTACTACTCCGTCTTGGTTTTGGTTGTCCATATTTTGATTTCCTTCCATGATTTTTTAATCCTCCTATTGGTTTTAATTTTTTTATTACAGGTCACCGGCACTTAAGCCGGTGACTTATAACCGTTTTTATTTTTTATTTATTAGGTCTACCTTCTCTTGACTTGAGTGCTGGTATATTATTCGTCCTATTCGGCACCAAATTAGGTCTTTTGGTCTTATTTGCTATTTGGTTGTTTGTCTGTGATGCAGTTGTGTTTTCTGCTGTAGTTTTCGTGTTTGAGCTGGTACTTTCTAGTTGAGAGTTAAGCTTATCCACATCATTTGGTGATACGTACTGCGTATCTGGTGTAACTGTCTCCCAAGGTATTTCTTTCTCTGCGTCTTTATTTTTCTTCTCAGTAGCATAGTCATAGCCAAGGTTAGATAGAAGAGTTTTCTGAGAAATGATACCATTTAGTGCTAACTGTTGATTAATTGTCTCATCAGTCATAGATGGTAAGTTAGTATTAATAGTGATAGTAATGTCGTCAATATTATAATATGTATTAGAGATAAGGTTAATTCTCTGGAAGAAGTTAGCCCATCTATGTTTTATGAGCACCACGATACCTTGTCTTATGTCGTCCAGCATCAGCGCCATAGTATAGAATTTACGGTCTATTGCGCTCGCGTTAAGGTCTCCTGAATTGAAGGCACTGTCGTTAGTATTAGGTATACCAGACACCTGAAAGATACTGTCTACATAATATTTTAAGTATTTCGTCGCATCTTCAGCATGTATTTCTTTTAGTAGCCAAGACACGTCTCCACCCTCTTGTACGAAAAACGTTTTAGAGTTCTGTAAGTAGTTATCTTCAATAACACGTGCTGGGTTCTGAATTATATCTGGATTAGATGATGAGATGGGTTGTGTTGGATCGAACTCTGGATTAGGTATTGTCAGCGGGTTCTCTGGTCTATATCCAGATATTTTAAGTTTAGCGTCTGTGTCATTGTACTGGTACATATCATTTAAATTATTCATAATGTTTTCGTATGATGTGACTAAAGAAATTATAGGGTCGATAATAGAGATTTGTGGGTCTGGCTCAAACACAGAAAATGTAGGTATCGTATGAGTAGATTGTTTTTCCTGTTTTAAAGTTATTACTTCTTTGTATTTTGATGTGGCGTCCTGCGCGGTAGTCTTATCGTAGATACTTGTACCGTAATAATTGGTATACGGATTACATTCAATACAATAATACAAGGTATGCTCTTGGTTGTCATCAGAGTTGCGTGCATCTAATGTGTATCTCGTAACTAGAGCGACAGCGTTTTGCTGCTGCACATCACTGATGTCCGTAGGAAAGAGTGCGACTGTGTTTAGTGCGCTAAGGGTATAGTATGTATAATTTGGGTCTGATTCATTCGGAGCAGTGCCGTCCAAGGAGTCTGCTACTGTAGGTGCTAAATCTAGTTGGCGTTCGTATGCACAACCGAAAAGGACCGCATCATGGAAGAGTGCTTTTAGCTCCTTCACATCATCATTTTTTGATGAAAGTGTAGTGATTATAAATTTAAGCTGTGCTGCTGTATCTGGATCAAGTGGTTCGGTATGTGATGGATGAAGAAGACGATATGCTGGCTCTTCTGATTGGTCTACAATTTCAGCATTGTAAACTATCTCTCCTGAGAGGTAACCTGCTGCTAAGTCCGTAATAAACTTTTCGAAAAAAACTTGAACGGTCTTACCTGTGACTGTAGAAGTAGACGTAATACCACGCAAATAGCGGTCTTGTATGTCTGCCCTTTTTTGCAAAACTGCATCTACTTCATTAAATAAGTCATCTAGTTTACCGTTCTCATACTCGTCTTTTATATTTTTTGTTATTTTAATCAAGGCGCTTTTACCTCCTTTTTGTTCACTTTGAAGTTATTATAATATATAAAATTTTCGCTAGCAAGTGGAGTACAACTTTGTTGTTTATGGGTAAGAAGGTTGTTGTCTAAATATCCTCCCTCTTTTAGCAAACGACAAGAAAGTTGTTGTCTAAATATTTCCCCTGTATGTTTAGGGGGTCGCCACGTAAAATCGTGATCTTGAAAGAGATACTAAGCAAGCTAGTTTGAGCTACTTTTTAAGTTGTTACAAAAATGTTGTTAAAATTGTTGATAAATTGTTGATAAAATGGTATAATAGTTATAATAAAAGAATATAAAATATTCTATATTTTATATTTAGAAGGGAGTGAGTAATATGTATAGGGATTTAGAATTTTTATACGATTTAATGCCACAATATGATAGCAGAAAATCATTTTACGGAAAAGCTAAAGTTTTTAGAAATCCAAAAGGAAGCATTTTATTAATGTCTTATTCAACAATAGTTGCAGAAATTATTGACGAAATTGTAGAAGGTGAAAGAAAAGCAAATGTTTTTGGTTGGTATTCAAACACAACAGCAAGGCATATAAACGAATTTTTGCAACAAAATGGTTTTGACAAAATGAGTAAAAAAGAAATGGAAGGAGGTGCTTAATTATGAAAATGGTTAACGCAAAACTATTTGCAATAAAATACAAATTATTGCAAATGCTCACAAAGTCACTTGATAGTGACAAAGACGCAATCAAAGAAGGCGCAAAAATCACATTTAATGACTTTGCAAATATTAAAGTTGTAGAATGTACTAAAAAATCATACACAAAAGAAGCACAAGCAATGCTTGACAAATATGCAAAAGAAAATGGACTTGAAAAAGTTGAAACAAAATACTTAAGAGTTGAAATTGACCACATTGACACAATAGCAGAAGAAACAGCAAATAAGATTTTACTAGAATTAGAAGACAGCAACGACAAACTAATCAAAAGAGTAGCAAGTAAGGTTGCAAGTAAGGGGTAGCCCACACTACCCCTAAAAAGAAAAGAGGTGTTATATATGGATAAATATTATGAGGATTTTGAAATCGCATACATACCAACATCAATAAAAGACGCATACAAAGAATATAAAAATGAAAGAGGTGAGTAATATGCCAGTAGTAAGTAAGAATAAATTATTTAAGGAATATAGAAACATAGCTTTCCAAGTATTCATGACAAAATCAACAAGACCAACCGAATATGAAAGAGACTTTATAGCAAACGGCAATGCAAGAATAAAAGAGCTTGAGGTACAACTAAGCACAAAAGAATAATCGCTCTCGAACGTTTTAAATGGGAGAGGGTGCAAGAGTAATACCATAAAGGGGGTGATAATATGGTACAAGTAATGTATTATATCACAAAAGAAGATGAAATCATATTCGCAACAAGCAACAAATTCAATAGCTTAGAAGAAGCTATGACACTATTAAAAGGAATGTATGCGGATTTAATGGCAAAGTCAAACATTAAAAACATAACACTAACCGACAAGGAATTGACATTCACAGACTTTAAAGAAGGCGAAACAGATGAAATTCACAAATTCATAATAACAAAGTAAGGGGGTGATAACATGGCAACCATTTATAAAATGAAAGTACAGCTTGCCAAAGTCTACGAGCTAGAATGCGACACAATTATAAAAAGACCAATCGACATTGTAAACTTTATAAATTCAACAGAGCACTATGACTTGTCAGCTAATGAGCAAGTTATCGCAATCGCACTAGATACCAAAAACAAGATACTTGCATATAGTGATATCTATATCGGTGCAACTAATATGTGCAATGTGAAAGTAGCGGATATCTTTAAATTCCTATGCTCTACACCAGCAACAAAATTCATAATCGCACACAACCACCCAAGTGGAGACGCAACACCAAGCCAATGCGACCTAGATTTTACAAAAAGACTAGAGACCGCTTCTAATCTAATAGGCATAGAAATGCTTGACCATATTGTAATAGGTGACAATGACTATACAAGTATATTCGAATATAGACAAAACAAATAAAAAGGGGGTGAGTATATCATGGAGAAATATACATTATATGTAGGCTTAAATGATAAAGACACAAAGACGCAACTAATCAGCACACTAGAGGCATACAAAATTTGTAACAATATATTACTACATTATACAGACGGTGCCACCATATTTGAAGCCAACGGCTTATACAGACATGAGGACGGCACACTCGTACTAGAGAAAACTCTAAGAATAGAATTGTTATTCGCAACAAAAACTATCATTGACAAAATTGTAGCAGACTTAAAAGTAGCTTTTAACCAAGAGAGCATTGCAGTACAAAAACAAGTTATTGATAGTTACTTGTTATAAACTTGACTTTTAATTAAATTTATAGTATAATTAAAAGTGAACAGTGCGGACTAGCCATCAGGCTAAATTTGAACCGCACAAGTTAGAAAGGAGTTTTATATGGATTATGTAAAAATCACACCTAGTCAATTCAAGAAAGGACTAGAAAGCAAAAAGAATATGCTTGTATTCGGTAAATCAGGCATAGGCAAAACCGCAACAGTATATGAGTATGCAGAGGAGCATGGACTAAAAGTAGTAGATTATGACCTAGCAGGTAGACTACCAGAGGAAGTTGCAGGTATTCCAGCAGTACAAGATAGCTACTACAAAAGGATGCTAGACGAAGACTTACAAGAAATGTTTGCAAAGAAAGGCGAAGGCTTTATACTACTATTTGACGAGGTAAACCAAGGCAGTCCAGACACACTAAATACCCTATACAGAATAACACACCCAAACCCAGAAATGAGGAAATGGGCAGGACACGACATAAGCAAATGTCAAATAGTCGCTTGTGGCAATATGAGTGACGGCACAGACGGCACAGTATATTTAACAGACTTGCCAACACCACTTGTAAACAGATTTTTTGTATTCCAACTTACAACAAGCAATAAAGAAACAACTGACTACTTAAAGAAGAAATACAAAAATATTCCACAGGTTGCCAAGTATATCAAGGTAATGCTTGACGCAGATATTAGCCCAAGAGACGTTGACTTAGCACTTGATATACTACAATATGATTATGACGGTATGTTTCTTGAAAGCAAACTAGGCGCTGCCCTAACAGCTAAAATCTATGATATTCAAAAGGGCATTAAAAACCTAGACCCAGCAGAGCTAATCAAAAATGCTAGAAAAGTATATGCACAATTCAAAGAGGACGGAGAAGTAATGTTTGGAGCTGAAACGATAACAACCGAAGAAGACTTAAAACATAAGTTTGAAGAATTCCTAAGCGACGAGGAGATTAAAGGAGTAATGGAAGGGGGTGAGTAAATATGGCTAATGTATTCTTAAATGGAGAAGACAGAGACATTGAAACAGCTATTATGCTAGAGAAAGCCATAGTACACGACATAGGAAATGCAGTAGCATATACAGACGGTAACAGAATATTTGTAAATACTGACGACAACTTATACAACATACTACCAGCATACGACCACAAAATGCTCAAATGGCTACTATGGCATGAAAGATACCACAAAGAATTAAGACACCATAACCGCTTCTTTAAATACTTAAGTGAGGTAGAAGAAGCGGACACCATAGACCAATTCAGAGTAACTAAAGAAGAAGTAAACATAATCATGGACATATTAGTACATGACTCTTTATCTAAATTATTTCCAGAATTGATCGAAACAGCAGTGAACAACCTTGCCCAGATGCGCAACAGAAATTCTTTAGGCTATACTTTCACAACATTCACACTAGAAGAAATGCTCGAGGAATATTCAAAACATAAACACAGAGAAGATAAAGACGAGGGCGAGGGTGCAGGAGACGGAGACGACAGCAAAGAAGACAAGAAAGACGGAGAGAAAACAAAAGGCAAGACAAGTAAGGGTAAAGACAGTAAAGACAAATCAAAAGACAGCGAGAAAGAAGGCGAAAAGAAAGAAGACCCAAGCAAGAAAGGACACGGAGAAGGGGGAAGTGGTGAAGCCCCAAGCAAAGGAAAAGACAGACCAGAAGACGGCGAGCCAGAAGAGCACGACGCTGAAGAGCCAACACCAGAAAGTGAACACGAAAAAACCGACTGGTCAAAGCTTGAGAATATAGACAGTAAAGAATTCATAACAGAAGACGAGGCAGAAGAATACCTTGACCAAATCGCAAAGCTAAAAAGAATGAAAGCAAAATTAGGTAAGCTAACTGAAACATTAAATGGGCTAGTAACAAGTGTAAGACGTAGGACATATGCAAAGCCAAATCCTGTAAAGGTAGGCGGTGGCATAGTACTTAAAGGTAGCAGACCAGGTAAGGTAGCCTTATATCTAATATTTGATGCAAGTGGTAGTATGAGTTGTGAGATGAATACATTTAAAGATATTATCAGCAAAGCTATACCGCAAGCAATGACAACACCTACAACATGGTTTAGTGGCTGGTCACACAGAGATGAAGGCAGAAAAGTAATGGAAAAATGTCAAGACCCAAAAGGCAGAAACAACGACTATTACAAAGGCACATTCCAAGACTTTATGAAAATACTTGCACGTGGTGGTTATGATGATGACGGTGATAGGACAATCGAATTATGTTACCTAGCTGAACAAGCAGGATACACACCAATTGGAGTAACAGATGGTGGTGGACAAATCAGCTGGAGTAAAGATAAATTAAAGAAATTACAAAGGACAATATTTGTAGGGTCAAATGACAGATGGTTAAAAAGAGCAAAAGAAATCAACCCAAGAATTCAAATATTATGTATATAGAAAGGAGTGAGGCATATGTATAGAATATTAAAGTCAGCTGGACTAGGTGCAAATGTAATAATAGAAAACACAGAAACTAAAGCTAATATAATTTTAGGCAGAATATCAAATGAAATCTACAACATGATTAAGAGTGCAGGCTATGACCCAGGTGGCCCATATAACATATGGAATATAGAAGTGAACAAGGATCTAGCCATAAGCATCGCCCGACTAACAATGAAAATGAGCAAACCAATAAGAGACCAAAGCAAGAAAGCAAAACAAGAAGCCATTAGAAAAACAAACAAAGAAATAGACGCAATGGACGTAATGTTAGGACTAGCAAACTATAATTAGAAAGGAGTGAGGTATATATGAGTAACTATACAAGATTATCTATTAATAAGAATAGAGGCTGGAGAGGTCTAGCCAAAGCAAGAATTTATGATATAACAAGTAAGGACGAAATAGAATTAATATTCAGCTTTTCAAGATGTGTATGGGAAGACCTAATCATAAGACATAAAATAGTATTGCAAGATACTGACAACTACTATGTAGTATACTTTGAAGACGAACATAAGCAACTACCAAGTCCACTACAACAACGCAGTGTATTAATTAAAAGCTTTAATGAGACAATCAAGAGCATAACTAAAGTTAAGAAAACAGAGTGGACGTCAACTAAAGGCGACGACTGGTCAGCAATCAGGAACTTTATTCAAAACAATAACAATCACACAACAAGTGACTGGAACTATATAGGCATTAGAGTCATTCCAGAAATATAATATCCATCCTAAAAGTGAACAGGATAGAAAGGAGAAGTGAGAATTATGAAGTACATGTATGAAACAATTATAATATTCACAGATACATTAAGTGAAAAGCAATACGACAGAGTGGTACATGAGTATAAAGGAAAGATCCTAAAAGGAGAAATAAAAGCTGAAACAATAAGTGTAGACAAACTAGGAAAAAAGAAACTGGCATATGAAATTAAAGGTAGCAAAGAAGGCTGGTATGCTATATTCAAATATGCTACCGAACCAGATAAAATTCCTACTGTAGAAAGATTCATACGCACAGATGTAAATGTACTTAAATTCATAACAGTCAAGACAAGTGACGAAGACGACGAAGAATATAAAGAAGTAGATACAGGCGAAGAATTATACAGCGACTCACCAACAGTAGAAGTAGACAAAAGTGAACAAGATGATTCTGATGCAGGCAATCCAAATTCTAAAATAGACGCAATGGACGTAATGTTAGGATTTGCAGATTATGTAAAAGTAAGTTAATGTGATTGACATTGTTTATAAATAATGATATAATTAAAATAGGAAAGGAGTGTGGTGATATGGACAGAAACGAAATCTTAAAAGCAATCAAAGATTTAGCACAAGCACAGGGCTTCTATGGTAGACTATTAAGAGCAATTGAGGAAGACCCAACAATATTAGACCAACTGGAGCAACAACAATTTAGTGACACAGTAGATTTAGTATTATATTTAGAAAGTTAGAAAGGAAGTTTGAAATATGTGGAAAGACATTAAAGGCTATGAAGGCAACTATCAAGTAAACACAAAAGGACAGATAAAAAATTTGCAAAAAGATAATGTACTAATAGGTTACACAAATAACAGAGGCTATCAAATGGTACATTTACGTAAAGGAAATACAAATAAATTATGTAGTATTCATCGAATAGTAGCAACCGCATTTATACCAAACCCATTAAATCTTCCAGAAGTAAATCATAAAGATGAAAATAAAACGAATAATTGTGTAGATAATTTAGAGTGGTGTACTAGAAAATATAATACAAACTATGGCACTCACAATAAAAGAATAAGTGACACAAAAAGAAATAATACATACAATACAAAACCCGTACAATGCGTAGAAACTAAAATAATTTATCCAAGCGTAAGAGAAGCAGAAAGACAAACAAAAATAGATAACTCACAAATTAGTGCAGTATGCAATAAAAAGAAACGGGTATAAAACCGCAGGTGGCTATCATTGGAAATATATAGAAAGGAGTGATGTATGATGATAACACAAAAAGAATTATTTAAAAACATTGTTGGGCAGGAGCAGGCAAAAAATGCCATATATGATTGGTATTGCTCAGAAAAACAACCATTGTTGATTTACGGAAATAGTGGATATGGGAAAACAATGTTTAGTGAACAGTTAGGAGCCAAGACAATTGACACAACACAAATGAGAGGTGACAGATTAAACACAATACTTAAACCAATTAAAGAAGCGGAAGATGGTGACATATTATTCTTTGATGAAATTCACAGTCTACCAGGAAAAATACTTGAAGGTCTTTACAAGATAATTGATAAAGGGACATTCTACGATACAGAGTTATGCATGGATTTACCTATACCAAATGTAAGATTTGTATTCGCTACGAATATATTGAACCCTTTACCAGAAGCATTTAAAAACAGATGTAGATTTGTAGAGTTACAAGATTATACAGAGGAGGAACTAGCTGAAATAGTACAGAAAGCAAACCCAGGACTAAACAAAGAAAGCATACCAAGTATTATAAGAGCTAGCAAAGGTGTACCAAGGACAGCATTAAGTTTAGCGAAATCAATGAAAGCAGGTATGGTAACTGAAGGTTATAAGAATCTAACAGTGAACAGAGTAAACGATTTATTAGACTCAAGATTCAATATCGATGGTGACACTGGCTTATCAGCCAAGGAATTCAAGATAGTGCAAAAGGTAATTGAAAGAGGTAGTATCTCAACAAGTGCAGTAGCAAACATTATCGGTTGCAATATCAAAGACGCAAAGCTATTATATATTGAGCCATTAAGAGCAAGTGAGTGGCTAGCAGTAAGCACACATGGTGTTATACCGGGAAGGCGTGCTCACGAAAACTATAGACTATTTACAAGAAAAGGAGCATAAAAAGAGTAAGAATACCTATGCACATAAACAAATGTTCGATAGGGAGCGTATAGCTCTCTATTTTTACAGCCTATGCTCGTAAACATTTGTTCTTATATGTGTGTAGCTGGTGTAGTTTTTCTGTGTGTGTTTAATTATTTTTTACCACACTTGTTCACTTTTAGATGAAAGGAGATGAAATTCAGATGGAAATTTGGAAAGATGTAAAAAGTTATGAAGGTTTATACTGGGTATCAAGCCAAGGCCGTATTAAAAATAGACATGGGCGAGTATTAATTCCTGAAATAAGAAGCGGTTATTATAGTGTAGATTTATGTAAAGATGGAAAACGTAAGAAACAGCGTATTCATAGACTCGTAGCGGAAGCGTTTATACCTAATCCATTAAATTTAAAAATGATCAATCATAAAGATAAAAATAAACTGAACAATGAAGTATCCAACCTGGAATGGTGCGATAACACATATAATTCTCAATATAGTAAATGTCGTGAAGGACTTGCAGTTTATTGTTTTGATTTAGATGAAATATTTAGATCCGCAACTGAAGCTGCTGCTAAAACAAAAGTGAACAGAACCAGCATTTTAAAAGTTTGTCGTGGACAACTTCAACAAGCTGGCGGAAAATTGTGGTGCTATCTGAAGGATAAAGATGGAAAATTCCCCCTGTAAGTGTTCTGTGTGTGTATTCATTTTACCCCGGTGTGTGTTTATTAAATTTTTACCACGCTTGTTCACTTTTAAATGTTGAGAAAAAAAAATTTATAATTTTGATTGCTCCAAAATCGGCTTGATTGCTCCAAAAAATTGTTTATAAAAAACGTTGGAGCAATCATGTTTTGACTGCTATAATACTGACTTTTAATTAGACGACTGAAAAATTTATAAACAATCAACATTTTGGAGCAATCAATTTGGAGCAATCACCTTAACCCCAATAATACCAAGTGTTAAGCTACTTACTTTTAATTAATGATTGCTCCAAGTGATGAAATTTCTAATTAGTATATATTTTTTTGTAGAGGTAGAGTTAAAAAAAATATTATAGTAAAGATAAA
>CAMVRH010000005.1 GCA_947169835.1 uncultured Lachnospira sp.
ATAATCGATTGTTTCGTCTGTAATTTTGTTAGCCATAAAGACCTCCTAACCACGAATTTGTGGCATATTTTGTGGCTAAATCCACAACTAATAGTTTAAAGAATCTAGCATAAAAAGTCAAACTATTGTATAATCGATTTATAAAGTAGAACGGATAAAATAAGGAGAAAGATATGTTAGAAGAGAGAGTTATAAAGTATTACTCAAGAAAGGATCCTAATATTGCTTTGAAGGTGATTCCTGGTCACTTCTCGACCAAGCACACTCACCTAAATTGTTACTTGGATGTTACCACTATGAAGACTCGTGCCAATGAGGCAGAGCGCATCGCCATCGCTATGAAAGATTATTACAATGTGATGGGACGTCCTATTGATACTATCGTATGTTTGGACGGATGCGAAGTGATTGGTGCATTTTTAGCTAGCGAGCTTAGTCGCGCTGGTATCTTATCAATGAATGCCCACAAAACTATTTATGTGGTTACACCAGAGCACGATATATATGGCGATATGATCTTTAGAGATAATATGAAGCTTACTATTAGAGGTAAGAATGTTCTTCTACTTATGGCTTCTTGTTCTACTGGTAAAACCATTAAAGCCAGTCTTGAATGTATTAAATATTATGGCGGTACTGTTCAAGGTATCTCAACAATATTTAGCGCACTTGATTCTGTAGAAGGATATCGAATTGATTCCATCTTCAGAGAAGACGACATTCCAGACTACGAGCTTTATGATAACCACAGTTGCCCACTATGTGCAGCTGGTGAGCCTATAGAGGCATTGGTTAATGGTTATGGGTATTCGAAGTTATAAATAATGCCCAGGAAAAAGCGGAGCAGTTACCTGCTCCGCTTTTTGCTTGACATTATTAAATATTAGGAGTATATTCTTCTCATAAAAAGAAGCGGGTTTTTTACCGTACGCATCAAGTCTCTTGATGGCAAAGCGGGTTGCTCGCTTCTTTTTTTATGTTAATAATATCGTATAGGTATTTTTTACCATTGTTATCATATCTTACAATAAGATAAGCATGAAAAATATTATACCGTTCAACTTCACCATCTTGCCCATAAACAGGCAATCCAAATCGGGTATCATATCTATACCACCCCTTAGCAGCTTTTATCTTATGTTTTGTCTTTCTATTATGGGTAAAACTTCTTTTATCGGCTATTTCAATCATTTCTGGAATTCCCTGAGAAGCATTTGCTTTAGCTTTAGCTAGTGTACCTTTCAAATTATAAGTATACTCTGATCCAGTATACTCATCGGGCAAATCCCCACCTATATAAATTAAATCCTCTGTTTCAGCAATCTCATATACTTCCCCAACAAATTGTTTTAAATACTCCTTAACATCATCCCAATCCACTCTTCTTTTTCCTTTAAATCTAATGTCATTAATCATTACTATTTTGTTCCCATCCGCATCTTTAATAACATCAATACTACTTCTTTCATCATTACTGTTTTTCATATTTCTTCCTCCATTTTTATTTTGCTCTCTTTTTATTAATTCACCTCCTTTTGCGCACAAAAAAAGAGAGAAACGCACAAAAAATACATGTATGTGTTTCTCTCCATTTCTCATTATAGTGCTTCAATATTATTTTTCAAGCACTATTTATTTTTTCTTTTGCCAGATACCATCTTTAATAGCGCGCTTCCAATTTACAACTAACACCTTAGGACGTTTACCTTTATGGTATTTCGTCTCTTCCGTAATGTACTTATTGTTCATAAGATCATCTAGCGCCTTTTGGATGCGATCTCTTGATACTCCGCTATGCTCTGAAACATTTTCAATAGTCTTGTTATATGTTCCCATCTTACGACGTCTGCTAAGCATGGATAACGCAGAGAATATCGCGTCATAATAGAATTGCTGCTCATCGCCTGAACGTGGCATCTCTACATATGAGTTGGCAGATGATTTGAGTTTATTACTTAGTGAATATTTTACTCCGTATACAATAACCTTTTTGTTTAGTTCTCTTAAATATTGTATAGCTAAATTAAAATGAGCATCGCCTGTGAAAATAATAAATACTTCTGGTGAACTATCCTTTGCCGCTTCCCTATAAATAGCATCAAGTATAATAAAATCTGTGAAGTCTTTGTCCACGCCTTCTTTTGTGCTGGCTGTGTGGACTACATTTTTAGAAATTCGCTCCACTCTTGGAAGTTCATTTTCAATACTTCCATTAAAGTCACCAAAAAACATAATCTTTTTAACATTGTATTCTTCTTTTAATTCTTCATACCATGATTCTACATTTGGTCTCATTGAAAATTTATTTTTGTAACCATAATACCAATGCTCAAAATCTACAAATACTACTGCCTCTGGCTTTCCACTATTCTTTTTTCCTAATCCAAAAATATGTACCTCCTCCTTTCCTTAAAATTCGTCCTCTGCAAAGGCATTGGCCCCTACAAAAGTATATAAAAGGCCAGCCACCTAAGTAGCTAGCCATTTATTCTAATTATTTTGAAATCTCTATGATTCTTCTGATAGCTTCGATAGTGTTTTCTCTGCTACCGAATGCTGTGAGTCGGAAGTATCCTTCACCACTTGGTCCAAATCCTGAACCAGGAGTTCCAACGATGTTTGCCTTCTCTAGTAGGAAGTCAAAGAATTCCCAAGATGTCATTCCTTCTGGAACCTCAAGCCAAGCGTATGGAGAATTTACTCCTCCACTTACTTTGTAGCCGGCTTCTTTCAAGCCCTCTACTATAATCTTTGCATTTTCCATATAGCGAGCAACCATTTCTTTAGTCTGCTGTTTACCTTCTTCTGAGTAAACTGCCTCGCCGGCTCTTTGGATAATGTATGGTGCACCGTTAAACTTAGTTCCGTGACGTCTTGCCCAAAGTGCATTCAAGCTAGTTCCATCGGAATCTTTAAGTTCCTTAGGAACAACAGTAAATCCAAGACGAGTTCCTGTAAATCCTGCATTCTTTGAGAAAGATCTAATCTCGATAGCGCAAGTCTTTGCACCGTCACACTCATAAATACTGTGTGGAACATCATCCTCTGTAATATATGCTTCATAAGCTGCGTCAAAAATAATAACAGCATTCTTTTCGTTTGCGTAATCAACCCACTTCTGCAAATCAGCCTTCTTGAAAGCTGCACCTGTTGGGTTGTTTGGTGAACATAGATAAATGATATCTGGAGTTTCCTCTGGCAAATCTGGGCAGAAGTTATTTTCCTTTGTACAAGGCATATAAATAACATTGCTCCACATTTCAGTATCAGCATCGTATGTGCCAGTTCTACCATCCATCACGTTTGCATCCACATAAACTGGATAAACAGGATCGCACACTGCTATCTTATTATCAACTGAGAAGATATCTCCAATATTTCCTGAGTCTGACTTTGCTCCGTCTGAGACAAAAACTTCATCAGGCGCAATATCTACACCTCTTGCCTTAAAATCATTTTCTACAATTGCTTCGCGAAGGAATGCATAACCTAAGTCTGGCGCATATCCTTTAAATGTAGCTGGGTCTGCCATCTCGTCTACTGCTTTGTGCATAGCATCAATAACTGCTGGCGCTAAAGCTTGAGTAACATCACCAATACCTAGACTGATTACATCTTTGTCTGGGTTTGCTTCTTTAAAAGCAGCTACTTTCTTTGCAATATTAGAAAACAAATAGCTTCCTGGTAATTTCAAATAATTATCATTAACCTTAAACATTTCAAATCCTCTTTCTTTTTTATTTACACAAATTTGGCGCTCAAGTGAGCGCCAAACAATTTATACATTAGCTAAGTACTTATCAAGCTCCCAGTCAGTAACCTGTGAAGTGTATTCCATCCACTCATCCATCTTGGCTGAAGTATATTTCTTGAATGCATCTCTGCCCATTGTTTCTTTCATAAGTTCAGATTTCTTCATATACTTAACAGCGTTGTATAAGTTCTTTGGTAACTGAACGATTCCTGCTTCTTCTCTCTCCTCATCTGTCATAGAGTAAATATCTCTCTGAACACTAGGTGGAGGTGTAAGACCCTTCTTAATTCCATCTAGACCAGCAGCCAAGCATGCTGCAAATGCTAGATAAGGGTTACATGAGCAGTCTGGACAACGAAGTTCCACTCTAGTACCAGTACCACGTGTAGCTGGGACTCTAACCAATGGACTTCTGTTAGTAGCTGACCATGCGATATATGTTGGAGCCTCGTATCCTGGCACCAATCTCTTATATGAGTTGACAATAGGGTTTGTGATAGCAGAAATCTCTTTCATATGTTCCATGATACCTGCCACAAAACCGTAAGCAGTCTTGCTTAGTCCCATTTCGTCATCAGCATCTATAAATGCGTTCTTCTTTCCTTCAAACAATGACATATTAATGTGCATACCTGAACCACAAACACCAAATACTGGCTTTGGCATAAATGATGCATAAAGTCCGTGCTTCTGAGCAACAGTCTTAACAGTAAGCTTGTATGTCATAATTCTATCTGCAGTAGTTAGAGCATCACCGTATTTGAAGTTGATCTCGTGCTGTGCAGGAGCAACCTCGTGGTGAGATGCTTCAATCTCAAATCCTAACTCTTCTAATCTTAAACAAATATCACGTCTAGCGTCTTCTCCCAAGTCTGTAGGACCCAAGTCAAAGTAACTACCGTTTTCAAATGTATTTGTAGTAGGCTCGCCATGCTCACCTGTATTAAATAGGAAGAACTCACATTCTGGACCTACGTTAAATGAGTAGCCCATATCCTCTGCCTCTTTGATAGTCTTCTTCAAAATCTGGCGAGGGTCGTTTGCGAATGGTGTACCATCTGGTTTGTAAACATCACAGATAAGTCTAGCAACCTTTCCATAACCTTCTATAAAAGGTAATATTACAAATGTATCGTAGTCTGGATAAAGGTACATATCTGACTCTTCAATTCTGGCAAAACCATCAATAGATGAGCCGTCAAACATAATCTCATTATCAAGCGCCTTTTCAAGCTGACTGGCTGGAATAGCTACGTTTTTCATAGTTCCAAATAGGTCAGTGAACTGCATTCTAATGAAATCCACCTCTTCTTTTTTTACGATATCAAGAATCTCTTTCTTCGTATAACTCATAAAAATTCCTCCTATTTTATCCAATTTTTATAGTATCAAATATAGTAGTTACCGTCAAATAACGATATTTTGTGTAAATTTTGCAATAATGTTTGACTATACTTTGCACATTGTTTATTATTGATTTATAACAATTTCGGAGTAGTTAAATGGGAACAACTAATAAAAGAAACAACATCATAGTCAAAATCATTCCAGGTCTTTTATTGATTTTGTTCTCTATTTTATTGTTTGTTTACTACCCTAAGGCTACTAGCAAAAGTCAGGTCAAGGAGACAACCACAAAATATGTTCCAACTATCTCCGTTGATTTAAAAAAGACTAAACACGATAGCCTATTCAAAAATGTTAAACGTAATCCTAAAGCTAACAGAATAGCCAAGGAAAAGAAAATCAAAAAGAAGATTAACTTCAAATCTTCTGTGCCATATAAAGTGAAGATTAACCGTGTGGAAAACTTCGTTATGATATATGGCATTGACATTCATGGGAAGTATAAAATTCCTTATAAATGCTTTATATGTTCATCTGCAAAGAATATTAAAAATACTTTGCTAGGTGACTACAGATTAAATGACCGTTATCGCTGGCATCAAATGGTAGATGGTTCATACGCTCAGTATGCTATTCGCTTCTACGACAAATTGATGCTTCACTCAGTTCCATACTTCAAACAGTCTCCTGACTCTTTAGAAGTGGATGAGTATAATAAGTTAGGTCACTCTGCATCTCTTGGCTGTATTAGGATGCGCGTGTCTGATATCAAATGGATATACAAACACTGCAACTATGGCACTGAGATCAAGATTTATGATAAGAAAGGTGAAAAACCACCTATCCCATATGAGGAACCACAAAGACTTGATAAGAAAGATACCAAATCCTCTTGGGATCCTACAGATCCAGATAAAAAGAATCCTTGGAAAGAATAATTAAAACGTCCTACATAGGGCGTTTTATTATACCCTATTCTATCCCGCAAGCTTCCTTCGCCAAACTGTCAGCCAACTCATTGTATTTATCACCAGTGTGTGCATCAACCTTCTCAAATGTTATGTCAACCGACTTTTTGCACTTGTCATAAAACTTTTTGTAGGCCTTTGTGCCTTTTTTATTTGCTTTCCATTCACCGCTACACCATTTGCTTATTCCCAAATAGTCGTGGTAAATAGTCAAATAACTAATCTTATTATCTACAGCAAACTCCATAGCCTTCATAGCTCCTTGGATTTCGCCAGCCACATTTCTCATATCTACCAAGTTTTCATCTTTAGAAGAGTCTTTCATTCGTAACTCTTCGCCTTTGTAGAACATAACCACACCGTAGCCAAATGTAGCGGTCGCCTCGTTATAGCTTCCATCCACGTAAGCTACTGCTTTTACTGTGTTGGAATATGGCATATCTTCATCAGGTGCCTCTTCATTTGCAAGCGGACCATCTTGGTCCTGCACCTCATTCAAATTATCAAAAGTTAATTGTTGTCCAGACCAACCCATATATGCATAAGCCTCAGCTTCGCTCTTGAAACTCTTATAAAGTGCTCCTGGATAACCTTTAACACTAGCTTCGCACTCTTCCCAAGTTTCAAATACACCTGTGGTCTTTCCAACTTTAACTGCGTAATACTTTTTACTCATAATTCACCTCACACGCAAATTACTTTTAAATTAATCACGTACCTTAATGTGTGCTTCTCTTAGTTGCATCTCACTTACTTCGCCTGGTGCTCCACACATCATATCCTGAGCATTACCATTCATTGGGAATGGAATTACTTCACGGATGTTCTCTTCTTCTCTTAGAAGCATAATCATTCGGTCCACTCCTGGTGCCATACCTGCGTGAGGTGGTGCACCGTACTGGAATGCGTTATACAAAGCACCGAACTTTTCTTTCAAGTCATCCTCTGTATATCCAGCAATCTCAAATGCCTTAACCATAATCTTCATGTCGTGGTTTCTGACAGCTCCTGATGAAAGTTCAACACCGTTACATACAATATCAAACTGATATGCAAGAATCTCTTCTGGATCCTTTGTCTCAAGCGCCTCTAATCCACCTTGTGGCATTGAGAATGGGTTATGTGTAAATATCATCTTCTTTGTCTCAGGGTCATATTCATACATTGGGAAGTCGTGAATATAACAGAACATAAACTTCTTATCTTCTATTAACTCTAATCTCTCACCCAAAGCTGTACGAATCTCGCCTGCATAAAGTGATGCTTGCTTTTCTTTGTCCGCGATAAAGAAGATAGTATCTCCTACTTCCAAACCTGCAGTCTCTCTGATTTCTTCCTTCATATCGTCTGGAATGAATTTATCGATTGGTCCCTTGTATGACATATCTTCTTTCACTTCTAAGTAACCAAGTCCGCCCATGCCAATGCTCTGTGCAAACTTAAGTAACTTCTCGTGGAAGCCCTTTGACATATCCGCGTGAACCTTTATAGCTCTAACAGTTTTTCCGTGGAATGGTTTAAATGTACATCTTTGGAAAAAGTCTGTTAAGTCGATAATCTCTAGTGGGTTTCTTAAATCCGGTTTATCTGTACCGTACTTAAGCATAGCCTCTTCATATGTAAATACTGGGAATGGAGTAGTTATCTCTTCATAACCTTCTGGCTTAAACTTGTTGAATGTATCAGCCAACACTTCCTCTCCCACTTTGAATACGTCTTCTTCTGTAGAGAATGCCATCTCAAAGTCTAGCTGGTAGAAATCGCCAGGAGTTCTATCTGCTCTTGCATCTTCATCTCTGAAACATGGTGCAATCTGGAAATACTTATCAAAGCCTGACACCATAAGTAGCTGCTTGTACTGTTGAGGCGCCTGAGGCAAAGCATAAAACTTACCCTTAAATTTTCTTGAAGGGATAATATAGTCTCTAGCTCCCTCTGGTGATGAAGCACATAGGATTGGAGTTTGAATGTCCATAAATCCCATCTCTGTCATCTTATTTCTAAGATAAGCAATAAGTTCTGATCTAAATACAATATTATCTTTTACCTTAGGGTTTCTAAGATCTAGATATCTATACTTTAGACGAACATCTTCTCTAGTTTCCTTTGAAGTAACTATCTCAAATGGAAGTTGCTTATAAACTTTACCCAAAACATCTACTTCTTTGGCTTCTAACTCAATAGTTCCTGTAGGAATCTTTGGATTGTAAGTCTCCTCGTCTCTGTGTTGGATAGGACCTTCCACTGAAATACAGTCCTCTCTAGTTAATCCCTCTAAAAGAGAAGTGTCACGCATAACTACCTGCATCACACCGTACATATCACGAAGGTCGATAAATGAAACGCCACCGTGATCACGAATGTTCTCAATCCAACCAGCGATTCTTAGTGTGTCGCCCACGTTAGACTCAGAAATCTTATCCATTGTCACTTCTCTGTACTTGTTTTTGAAATCCATAACTCTTACTCCTTTTTTAAGTTCTTCCCTTGGAGTGTTTTTTCCAATTGAAAAAGCCCACCCCAAAAGTCAAAGCTTTCAGGACGGACTTTTATATTCTTAAATATTGTCCGCGGTACCACCTGAATTGTTGTTTTAAACAACCCCTCATCGGTAAATCGCATTTGATTTTCCTGCCATTAACGACTGGCTACGGCGCACCTACTAACCTAAGTTTTCAGTTTGCAGCTCGAAAGTGTTATTCACCGTAATTCATTCTATGGGTATCTCACCATCACCCACTCTCTCATAGCGATAAGTACGGCTACTTCTCTTTGTCTTCGCCATTTGCCGTTCATTATAGTATAAAGGGTGTTCAATGTCAATTGAAATAAAAAACAGGTGTTAATAGTAACACCTGTCTTTTATAAACAATTATTTAATTAATTCTTAGATAATTTGATCCTTTGCATCGTCGTAGAATGCAGCTGTTGCAGCCTGAACATATGGAACGAACCATAGGAATCCAATTCCGCATGTAATACATGAAACGATAGCCCATCCGATAAATGTAAAATGCAATACAAAGAAATCAATCTTACGTCCGTGCATAATCTTTCTACTTGTCTTAAGAATCTGAACTACTGTCATATCAGGATTATCAATTCTTACATAGTATACTAATGTGTACATAAATGTAGCGATAATACCAATAATCATAGCTGCTACAAAGAATGCAAAAGCTACAATAATCAATGGTCCAACACGACCAGCAAAGTATCCTACATCTTCAGTTGTACTCATGCTTCCAAATTTTAACATATCCTGTGCTCTTCCACCAGCAATACCTAGGAATATTCCTCCTATAAATGATGGAATAAAATAGCATAGCCAAATCACGAAGAACTGAAGAATTCCAACTGCAAATGTCTTTCCTGGCTTTTCTTTGAATCCGTCAAATACATTACCAACTGTGAAGTCTTCACCTCTATTAGCTTTCAAGAATGCTTTAGATTGAGCATACTGGAAAAGTGGTGAAATTACTGCTAATGCAATAATAGCAATGATGAAAAATATTGTTCCTGTAACAGTGGTTGAAGTGATTTTAATACCTTCTGCTGTTTGTTTAGTAGTCGAAAATGCTGTTCCGATTCCATAAAAAATTCCAGGAATAACACTAGTCAAAATACCAGCTACTAAGCAAAGTCCGATCGCTCTGCCCCATTTACCTTTTAATGAGGCTTTTGCTTGTTTCTTAATTAATAATCTGTTCATAAATATCCCTCCTATTTTAGATACAATAATTTTATCATAAACCCCCTGTTTTTAACAATAAAAAAACGATTAGAAAAAACTAATCGCTTTTTATCTTTATTTTTTAAATATTCTCATTCCAAGTTTAATTATTTCATTAATAATCACTACTGATAATGCCACTAGTAGCATCTTGCCCCATATAGCCATAGAAAGTGAAACTGTTCCAAATACCGGTTTTCCAAACTGTGTAATTACAAATTGGATGGCTAGCACTAGCAAGAAAACTCCAAGCATCAACTTATTCTTCAAAAGATTCTTATACATTGGTGTAGTATCTAGTTCTCTGCAGTTAAACGCATTAAATAACTGGAATAACACAAACAATGTAAAGATAACTGTTGCTGTTCCATCTTTGCCGGCGCCCAAAAAGTCAGTGAAATACTGAACCAAACATATCACTGATATGAACACACCATTTAGCATTATTCGAGCAAACATCTTCTTCGAAATAATATTTTCATTTCTCTTTGTCGGTTTTTTGTCGAAGAGATTTTCTCTCATAGGCTCTAGCCCAAGAGTAAGTGCTGGTGGTCCATCCATAATAATGTTTATCCACAAAAGTTCGAGCGCTGTAAAAGGACTCTTAAATCCAGCCACTATAGAAACAATAATAACAACTACCGATGAAACATTTACTGTTAGCTGGAACTGAATAAAACGCTTAAAGTTTTCATATATTCCACGTCCCCACTTAACAGCCTTTACAATAGTAGTAAACGAATCATCCAAAAGCACTATGTCGCTGGCCTCTTTTGTAACTTCTGTGCCGGCTATACCCATCGCAATACCTACATCGGCATGCTTGATAGCTGGCGCATCATTTATTCCATCACCCGTTACTGCCACTACATTTCCTTCACCCTTAAGGAGCTTAACCACTCTCATCTTAATCATAGGTGTACTTCTAGCAATAACACGAATTCTCTTTAGAGCCTCAATCAACTCTTCATCGCTCATCTCATCTATTTCTTTGGCTTCCACTGCCACTCCATCTTCACCTAGCAGATGAAGTTCGTTGGCAATAGCTGTTGCAGTAACAATATTGTCACCCGTCAACATCATAACCTCAATGCCGGCTTTTCGACACTTCGCCAAAGAATCATAAACATCGTCACTCACTGGATCTGATATAACAGCGAATCCGTCAAAGACAAAGTTTTCCTCCACTACTTCTTCTGGTTCATCATTATATGAATCAAGTTCCTTGTGAGCAAAACCAATCAATCTTCCAGCTTGCTCTTGGAAAGATTGCATTAAATCAGTCAATTCTTTTTCTTTGGCTTCGTCCACATTGCTACATCTATGCAAAATCTTTCCAGGACTACCCTTCATATATGCCATAATTTTGCCATCTATCTTCACGATTCGAGTCATTCTCTTTTTCTGTGAAGAAAAAGCAAAAGTTTTTAGCTCTTCATATTTATTTCTAATATCCTCGTAGTCAAAGCCTGATTTTTCAAGCCCAACTAAAAGTGCGCACTCAGTAGGATTTCCAACAAATGTAAATCCATCTTCCTCTTTTGATAAATTAGCATTAGAATTGATTGCACAGTTTTGAACAATAAATTCATCTCTTAGTTGATCTGGTTCAAGCAATTCATCATTCGCATAAAATTTCTTTACAGTCATTTTGTTCTCAGTAAGAGTTCCCGTCTTATCAGAACAAATAATATTTACACATCCGATAGTCTCGCAAGCTACCATCTTCTTAACAAGTGCATTTTCTCTAGTCATCTTTATAATATTCAAAGCCAAAGAAACTGCCACTATAGTAGGAAGTCCTTCAGGTACTGCTGCTACTATCAAGACAATACTAGTAATAAATGCTTCTGACACTGTATTAAAATTCAAATCTCCGCGCATCTGCCAAATCTGAATTCCCAAAACTACAACCGCTGCTATTATTCCAAGAATGGCAATCATCTTGCCCATTCTGTCTAACTTTTCTTGAAGAGGTGTAGATGTTTGATCAACGCTTGATAGTTCACCCGCAATCAAACCAAACTCTGTATCTTTTCCAACTGCTGTCACTACCATCTTTGCAGTTCCGCCTGACACAAAGCAACCTGAATAGACCATATTGATTCTGTCTGCCACTTGCGTTCCGTCGTCGCCCACAAAGTCCTCATTCTTTGTGACATGCTCACTCTCACCTGTAAGTGTGGACTCATCCACATTTAACTCATGCGACTCGATTAATCTACCGTCAGCCACAATCTTATCTCCAGTTTCAAGAAGCATAATGTCGCCAACTACTATCTCTCCCTGAGTCACATACTGCGCCTCGCCATTTCGAATCACCTTAACTAATGTATCTTCATTAATCTTATTTAATTCTTCAAACGCTTTGGCGCTCCTGCCCTCTGTCACAACCGTTATAACAACACAAAGTGCAATGGCAACAATAATACCAATGCACTCAATAAAGTTATACTCACCACCGCGCACATAGTTTGCTACGTTCACTGCTATAGTAATAACAGCTGCCACGATAAGCAAAATGAGCATAGGCTCAGTGGCTGCATCCCATATTCTTTTTATTAATGACACCTTTTCCCCTTCGCCAAAGGAATTGGTGCCATTCTTTTCTCTGGAAGTTTTAACTTCTTCGTCATTAAGTCCTTTATCTGGATTAACGCCTAATTCATTTAAAACTTCGCTTGCTGTTTGTTTAAAACTGTCCATCTTTTACCTCTAGTCAGTTACTAGTTCAAAACTCTTCTTTTGGTTATGAGTATTTAAGAAACGATATGTGTTTGAGTCCTTTGTACAATGAACTTTCACACCTTTTGTCTTTCCAAAAATGTCATCTCCCAAATAATCAACAGAATCCGGAAGAGTAATATCTTTTAGTTTACTATTTGCAAACGCATTGTCATGAATCTGAGTGATTCCCTCACTCAAAATAATCTCCTCTACATTTGAGAATGCAAATGCGTAAGACTCAATAGTCTTCACCGACGAAGGAACTATTACCTTCTTCACTTTCTTTGCCCTATCATAATCTGTAGAGAAAGTGTTAGCTGCAATATCCGTAGCTTCCGATGGCACTCTCACGTTTTCCAAGTCTCCTGTGTATGCAACTAGTGTGTCATCACCGTCTATCGCAAATCCTTCATCGTTAAACAAACCATTTCTTGTATAGTAATCGTTTGTTGTCATATTAAAGTCCACTTGATCTTCTGCCGGTTCTTTCTTCGAGAAATAATAAACCAGTTTACCGTGAACATTCACTTCAAAATGTCTCGACAAAGAATAATCATCTAAGTCATCGGAATCTGCTGCGTAATCAGCTTCCAAGTATTCATCTGTATAATCGATAGGATAATCACTTCCATCAAGATTGATAGTGTGCTCTCCTATTTTATATGTTCCTTTATTTACAAGGTTTCCGTCTACATCGTGCTTTTCATAGTCTCCGCCGTCCATGTCTACTATAAAGAAATCATCCACATCTACCATATACCATCTTCCATCTAGGTCTATGGATTTATAATTTTCTTTGTAGGTCAAAGCTTCGTGCTTTTTAAATTTAACAAATGACACCATAAAAACGATCATCAAGAAAAAGATGATATCTATTATCAATATTCTTTTTGCATTTCTAATCCTTTTTGTAGTAGCTCTCATTTTAATCTCTCTAATTTTTTTACCAACTGATATTATATCAAAAATAGTTATATATGAATATGTAAATATCTATATTTACTATTTATTTTGCTCAGCTTCGTCCAAACTCTTGAACCCTTCCATATGAACAGTATTTTCAATGGTCATCTTCGCCAAATTCTTTCCCTCGTGGAACAGTCCAACGATAAACTTTCCATACATCTTTATCAGTTCATCTGAGTAAGTCAAAAGTTCACCGCGAAGGTATGTCTCGTATGATGTGTTATAAAGCGAATCATTTTCTTTTGTAATGTCTCTGGCATCTCCAGCCAACTTTGGATATTCTTTGGCGAACTCTTCCATCCAGCCAACTTGAATATCTACTATCTGGTCCACTATCGCCCTAGTTTTCGCATCCTTAACTGGAAGGTTTGGCTCTAGTTCCCTGTATTCATCAGGCGCAGTACTCTCCATCATCCTTGCGTACTTTTCAGTAATCATATTCCAGCCCTTCGCCTGGTTTTCTTTCCATAGTTTAAGAAGAGTCTTTAGCATCTCATCTGTCCAAGTCATGTACTGGCTCTTTCGCATCACGCTGAAAGTTGGCCAATCATCCTGGCAAGAAGCTCTGCCGCCCTCATTTTGAACTTTATCAAAAACGTCAAACTCGATTTTGACTATCTCGTCTATAATCTCATCTCTGCTCTTTGTCTTAGGCTTAACTAATCTAGCAGCCTGAGGAGCCATCAAAACTTCGTGCACGTAATCTCCCAAAAAGTTTGATTTCTTATCTTTGATGATTCCCTGCTCTTGTAATTCATTTAGAATAAGCTTAGCAATCATCTCAATAATCATAACCTTCTGATCTTCGTTATTGATCATTCGGCTATCATACTTGAAATCCTTCCAACACTCCCTTTGGTCTTTTGTATCCGCCAAAGCCCTTAGCATATCTCCCACCTCAGGAAGTATCTCCAAAGACTTAGAACCTGTAAGCAACCACTTATAATATGGCGCATACTGATCATTTAGTAAGAACAAACAGTGGAGTGTATCCTCCATATATTTTGCAATACAAATCTCTGCTGTCACATAATCTTTTCTAGCCATTGAGCGCGCATAGTTTGCTTGCCCCATCTGCGACATCGAACTTATCATTCTAGCAAGTTTTACACGATACGCCTCAGGTGGCTGCGCCAAAAATCCCGCACGTCTTCTTGTAAACTCGCCCAAATCATCTCGCCAAACTTCACCGTTTGTAACTGTTGCTAGTTTGTAGTCATCTATTTCAACCCAAGCTGCAGCAATCTCCGGTGCTTCTCTGTATCCAGTGTATTGTTCGAAGAAGTCTCCCATTCTCCAAACACCCACTCTGCCTTTGCCCATCTCGGTAGTGGCTCTTGTTATTCCCATATATGTCTGTGGGAGTTTATCGTACTCTTCTTGTACCTTGTCTCCCATCGCTTTGTATAGTTCCTTTGGAAGCCAAATACAAAAGCCTGGTCCAAAGTCGTGGTCTCTTGAGAATGCGTCGTCATAGCCAAAGACTTCGGAGCCCTCGCCCACAAGACCTACGGCCATCTGGTCTTCATACTCTGGGAACTTCTCATGAATCATCGCTCTACCGTATTCCTCGTAGAACTTTTTGCAGATTTCCATTCCTGTCAAACCATCAGCTTCTATCGACTCAACTTCAGAGCCAATTTCTTCTTCAGTTTCCTCTAAAATGTCTTCAGACTGTTTGTTTATCAGCTTCTGCTCTTTTTTCTTGAGCTTCTTTATTTCTTTCTTTTCTGTCTTTAGTTTTTTCTTTTCTTCTTTTTTATTGATGCCTGTTTTTTCTTCAACAGTCTCTAGCTTTCCGCCTATCTCTTCAAAGTTTGCAAGAACAGTTTTGTAAGCATCGCTGTCCTTACCCATATTTATTTCTATTTCCCTTAGAGCTTCCTCGTATAGCTTTAGGGCTTCTACAGTGTTTCCTTCTTTCACCATCAAAGAAGCCATAGCCGCTAGTGCTCCGCTATAGTGGAAGTTCTTCTCTTCATCTTTTCTAAAAATCTCTAACGCCTTTTCAAGATGCGCCTTCGCCGAAGGCAAATCACCTAGCTCAATCTCGCTGGCTGCTAGATTTGAAAGTGTAGTAGCAAC
>CAMVRH010000006.1 GCA_947169835.1 uncultured Lachnospira sp.
CTTCTGCGTTCTCTAAGATTACAGGTATATTTGGAAAGTTTTCAAAGAATAGTGAGAAGGCTTCAACTGTAACTAAAAAGATGGAGAAGAATTATTGTGCTGCTGGTGCAGCAGTTGCTGAGTTTGGGACACTTACAAAAGAATCTGGAGATAAGGTAAATAAGAGTACAACTCTCTTGGAAAGATTCCTTAGTGTACTTAATAAAGCAAAGACAGTACTTGTAACTTTTGGTACTGTTATTGGTGCTAGTATCGTTGCTCTTGGAACAAAGATATTTAAATTCTTTACTGATTTCAAGGCAAGATTCCAAGACATAACAAAGAACGCTACAACATGGAAAGACTATGTCGTTGGTCTATTTAAGACAATAGGTAGTCTTTTTAGTGAAGGTTGGGATAAAGTAAAAGAATTCTTTGCTCAGTTTGACATTGATATTTCAACTCTTCAGACAGCGTTTGCAACAATTAAAGATGGCCTTACTACAATAATAGATAAGCTTGGTCCTGGAAGAATAGCAGCATTTGCATTTGCAACAGCTATGCTTGCTCTTGTTGGAGCTGCAATAAAACTCTCGGATTCTTTCAGAACTATGTTTAGTTCAGTAACAGGTGTCTTTAATAACATAAACAAGATTCTTAAGAAACAGTTCGCTAAGTCTTCAGTAGTAACTGACCTTGCTAAGGCATTTGCTATTTTGGCTGGTTCATTAGCACTCCTTACATTTGTTGATCAGGATAATCTAAAGAGAGTAGCAGATGTAATGTTCAAGCTTATGATAGCTTTTACTGCTTGTGCAGGTGCACTTAGGGCTCTTGATCTTGTTCTTTCTAAGTTTAATATCGAGACAGATTTTAATCTCATTAATTCGAACATTATGGCTCTTGCTGGTGCCATGACACTACTTACAGCAGCATTTGCGATTCTTAATCTTATTGAGCTTAAAGATGATTGGCTTAAGAAGCTTGGTGTTATGGCAGTGATGTTTGCTGAAATAACAGTTGCAGCTATAGCTCTTTCTAGGTTTGCGCCTCAGTTATCTAAAGGGTCAATTCTTCTTTTATCACTAGCTCTATCTATGAAACTTATGGTAGATGCTCTTGCAAAGATAGGTGAAAAAGATATTGATGGGGTTAATAAAAATCTGGCTGGGTTTACTGTTTTATTTGTTGGCGTTGCTGCAATGGTTGCCGCCGCTGGCAAGATAAAACTAACATCTGCTCTTAGCTTGATTTTAGTAGCTAAAGCTCTTGGATATCTTCTACCAGTTATTGGCGAAACGCTTCAACAGATTTCGCCATATCTAACAGAAATGTATGATCGTCTCGAAAGTATCTCGATAGATTTTACCAAGATAAAAGATATGGCAAAGATGGCATTTGATAAAGCCAATGATTTCTTTAATTATCTCTATACGAGATTCGATGAGACGACAGCAACTGTTTTATCCTGTTTCACCATGGCTTCTACAGTACTATTAGCAATAGGTTCTCTTGCTGCTGTTGTAGCGGGTGGATTTGCTATTGCCGCTATAGTAAGAGCAATCGGTACATTTGGAAATCTTCTAAAAGGTGCTGGTATAGCAGTTATTGGTCTTGCTCTTGCTGTAAAGATAGTCACTGGTTCTATTATTGAACTTGGTGAGTATATGAAGTACTTAACGGATAAACAGTATAACAGGATGATGGATGGCTTTTTAATCATTTCAGCCATTCTAGCAGGTACAATGGGCATTATCATTGCAATAGATGCATTCGCAACATTCCTTACTAAGAACCACATCTTAGATGGAAAGACGATGAGAACGAATTTCCTTGGAATAGCTGCAGCATTTGTTGGCCTAGGCCTTGCAATGAATCTTATTGTGCATGCACTTAAAGGAATAGAAAATCTAAACGAAGCAACCTTTGTACCTGTCATCGCGGCAATGAGTGCTTTAATGATATGCCTTGGTATAGCTGCTGGTATGTCAGGTCTTATAACAAAAGGTGGAGCTGCATTCCTTGGGCTTATTGGTGTTGCTACATCAATGGCTCTTCTTGTGGCTGAGCTTGGTATCCTTTCAGTTATGTGGTCAGATGATAATATGACTGGAATGATAGCTGCACTGGTTACGATGGGAGTTCTATTTGCTGGCTTAGCAACAGTTATAGGTATGCTTAGTAAGTTAGAGAAAGCAGGACCAATTCTTTCTCTTACACTTCCAGTGCTTGGTATGGTTTTAACACTTGCAGGTATGATTGTACTTCTAGGTGCAATGGAGAATGTTAATTTCCTTGCAATTGCAGCAGGTGTTGGTGGAATAGCAACAGTACTAATTATGGTTGGTGCTTTATTTAAGTATATTGCTAAAATGCCTGCTCTTGGAAATAGTCTTAATAATAAGATTAAGCTGTTGTTATCTATTCTTGGCACAGTTTCAGCTATAGCTGGAATAATTGTTCTTATGGGAGTTGCAACTCACTTCCTTGGAGATAATGTGCTTGGTGGTTTAATTGCTTTAGGTGCAGGCGTGGCAGCTCTTGGATATTTCTTTGAGCGTATTGCTAAGATGCCAGCGCTTGGAAACAGTCTTAATAGTAAGATTAAACTTCTTATGGCTTGTGTGCTTGCTATGACAGGTGTAATGGTGCCTATAGTAGCGCTTGCTGCTGCAGCGAAAGCTTTTGGCGGTGTTAATGTTGTATTATCTCTTGGCGTTTTAGCTCTTGGTATGGCTGCTCTTGGAGTATTATTTACTCACATTGCAAAGATGTCAGCACTTGGAAATGGCCTTAAGAGTAAGATAACACTTTTAGCGGCATGTACAGTTGTAATGGGCGGATTAGCTTATGCTATTTATCAATTATCTAAGATGAACCCTAATGATAACTGGAATTCACTATTTGTACTATCTGTTGGGCTCGGTATTCTTACTGGAATAATGGCATTAGTTATAAAAGCAACATCAACAATGGATATTACAAAGTTAGCCGGAACTATTGGCATATTCATCTCTACAACATTGATGATGGGATCTCTTGCGCTTGCATTATATGATTTATCATCTATTGATAGTACAAAGCTTGATGGTGCTGCCACTGCATTAAATAGTCTGATGACAACACTTGGTATTTTAGCTGGAGCAATGGGGCTTGTACAAACTCTATTGGTTTCAATAGGTAGTGCATTAGGGGGTGGATTTGCTGGTGGAATAGTAGGTGCTGCAGCACTTCCTGTTCTTCTTATTTCAATAGGTTTAGCAGTAATAGAGCTTGGCGCTGGTCTCAAAATAGGGGCTACTGGTATTTACATTTTAGTTGGAGCAATCGAAAGATTTGTTCCAGTTCTTAGAGATCTTGGGGATTTGCCTCTTGAAAAGATTATTAAGAACCTTTCTGATCTTGCGTTACCTCTTTTAGCATCCGGTATAGCACTTGGAAGATTTGGTCTTGGAGCTATAGTTGGAGCTCTTGGTATGAAGGCACTTTCCTCAGCAATAAAGTCAATTAATCCTGAACTTGAGCCATTTGTAAGTGGTTTGAAGGGAATGAATGATGTTGACTTTGATCATATTGCGGCAGGAATGGTTAAACTTGGTATTGCTGGTCTCGTTCTTGGAAAAGCAGCAGGCTCTGTTTCAGCTTTCGCTACTGCTATGGGTTCTCTTGCTGGATCGCTAAACGCTTATAATGGCGGAGCAAAAGGTGTTACATTTGAGCCTATAGCTGATTCCTATAAGAAAACTACTGGTAGTATGCTTGAAATCTCAGAAACAACAAAGAAAGAGATGATTAAGAACAACGATGAAATGATTTCGGAAGTTGTTCAAGGTACTCTTTCGAAAGAAGGCGAAGTAAAGCAAGCTCAAGAAAAGGTACTAACACTTGACCCCCATACCTATGACATGGCAAAACAGCAAGCCAAGATGCTTGGTAAAGATTCTGTTACAGAATATTGGAATGAGACATATGGTACAGCAGTTGAAAAAGTTGAACGTGGTAGTTTATGGAACAAAATAGCTAGCACGAGTAAAGAGAAACTTGGAACTGTTGTATCTGATGGTGTTAAAGATGGTACAAAGCAAATACTGGATGATGCTGGTATTGAGCTTGAAGGCGGTCTTGATAGTCTCGGCGGCAATATTATGGGCTGGATTTCTGAGCTTGCACCAGGAGTTGCAAACATGGGCTCTTCTCTTGGTAAGCTCTTCGCTGGTAACTGGGCATATGCAGCAATGCAAATCATTTCTAAGATGCAAGGCTCATTCGCTTGGATGTTCAACGATATCCTAAAGAACGCAGAAGGTCAGGCAATGTCTCGCTTTGGTGCTAATGGTATGCCTACTAAAGTTATAGAGCAGATGTATAGTACCAGTGCTAAAGGTGCTAGTGCGTACTCAACATCATTAACTGCTCTTGCTAAGGCAGGAAAGAATGCTGATGACGTTACTGGTTGGCTTAGTGATGATTTCCTTGGTCTTAATACTATTATGGGTGAGTTTACTGATGCTACTGATGCAGCTACAGAAGGCCTTGGCGGAATGGAAGAAGCAGCTGGTAAAGCTGGTAAAGGTATAAAAGAACTTGCTAAATCCATGAAAGAAACTATTGAATCTCAGCTTGATATTTTCTCAAAGTTTGAGATGAAGACAGAAGTTTCTGCTGAACAGATGCTTGAGAATATGAGGTCAAATATTGATGGCTTTGCATCTTGGTCTCATAGACTTACTGTTCTTGCTGAGCGTGGTATTGATCAGGGGCTTCTTCAGAAACTCATGGAACTTGGTCCCAAGGGATACGAAACCATGAACGCATTCTATAGCATGACCGAGGAACAGCTTAAAGAGGCTAATGAATTATTTGCTACTTCTCTTACTCTTGGAGATAATCAGACAGACATTGTAATGTCTGCTTATCAATATGCTGGTGAGATGGCTGTTCAGGGATTCTCTAATGCTCTTGATGAGCATAGAGCACTTCACAATCTTAGGCATAAAGGCGAACAAATAGCTAAAGAACCCGCTGAAGGAATGAAAGAATATCTTGAAATCGGATCACCTTCAAAGCTTACCGAAAGATTTGGTAACTGGCTTATTGAGGGTCTTGCAAATGGTATTGATTCTGTTTATGGCGAAGGAATATTATATTTCGCTGTAAAGCATGTATGTGAGAACATTTTCAATCTTTTCAATGAGAATCTTAGTCCTGAAGCGATGGGCGAAGTAGGTTCTGACTTCATAGAGAATCTCTTTAAACAGTTCTTTGGAAATGGCAGCGCTGAAACTAATCCTCTTATTGGTAGTTTCCTTTCTGCATTTACCGATTTGTCGATAGTTGAAGAAACACTCACAATGTTTGTCGAGTTTATTATTCAGCTATTCAATACACTCTTTGAGATGGACGATTCTGAGTCAACATCTCTTTTATTCTATCGCTATGCTAGAAGTTTCATTGATTCCCTAGCAAAAGGCATTCAGGAGAATCTTGGCTATATCCATATAGCAATAATTCTTCTTGGAATGAATATAAAGACCTGGATTGATGAAGAGATGCTTCCTGATAAAGCATACGAAGTTGGTATGAACCTTTCACTTGGACTTGCTCAGGGTATCGAGGACTATGCTGAAGTAGCAATTCAAGCAGCTAGGTCAATGGTTGAAGAAATTATTGCCATTATGGAAGAAATTCCAGATGTGCAGTCACCATCCAAGGTAACAAGGCAGATCGGTAGATACATTTCTGAAGGTCTTGCTATCGGTATAACTGATGCCGCAGGAAACGTATACCAGGCTGCAAGTGAAGTTTCTGAAGCAGGTCTTCGTGGAATAGAGGACAACACAAGTAGGATTCAGGATCTACTGGGCGGAACTATCGACCTTAATCCTGTAATAACACCCATGCTTGACTTGTCACTTCTAAGACAACAGGTGGCTGAGCTTAACTCACTTATGAGCGGCTACACTTATGGACTTGATGGTGCAGGTCAAAATGGGGGCAATGTACCAGTACAGCAGATCAATTACACACAAAACAATTATTCACCAAAAGCTTTGTCTAGGGTAGAAATCTACAGACAGACAAAGAACCAGGTAAGTATGATGAAAGGAGTAATAGCAAATGCTTAAAAAAGTAGTTATAACTAACTGCTTTGGTGAGTGTATGGAATATGCTATAGATGGGGTCCAGGCAGAAAATCCGTCTGGCCTCATCATTACTTCTATCGATGGTTTAGGGCCCGTCAAAGCTGATATCAACATGATGGACCTTGCGACCACCGATGGCCAGCTATATAACTCAGCAAGGCTTTCAGGGAGAAACATTGTAATAAAAGCGCTTTTCACACACGCGTCATCCATCGAAGAAGCAAGACTCCTTTCTTACAAATATTTTCCTATAAAAAAGAAACTTAAGTTTCATATAGAAACTGACAATAGAATAGGAGAGGTTGAAGGCTATGTTGAATCTAACGAGCCTGATATTTTCTCTGATCAATCTGGATGCCAGATTTCAATCTTATGCGAGAATGCTTACTTTGATGGTGGAGAAGTAAAGTATGTATTTGGTGAAATCATTCCACAGTTTAAGTTTGCATTTGGCAATGCGTCCCTTGATGATAAGCTTATTAAGATGTCAGAATATGCAACAGAAAAGAACACAAGAACATTAATCTATAACGGTGATGCTGATACCGGAATGGAGATCGAAGTAGGGGCTCCGACTGATGATATTTTAGATACTTTTAGTGTAACTGGCATAGAAGTTACGTGTAATGACAAAAAGATAGGGATTGATACTTCTAAATTTGTGAAGTATGTTCCAAATACTGCGCCTGATAATTATAGTTCATCAGAATGTTCCTTCATCTATGGAGATAATGATAGGTATAGATTTTTGACTAAAATGCCTTTTGGTTTATCAAGTCATAATACTGCGGTCAACTATAATGGGAAAGTTTATTATTTTCCTTTACAAAACGGTAAATATTATGTAGTAGATGGAAACGAATTTGTAAAAGCTGGAGATGACCCGATTAACAAAGCCATTGGCATTTTTAATCCAAAGCAAGTGGTTGTGTATAGAGGAGAAATTCATGTACTTGGTGATTTTAACGGGTATGATCAGTCTCATTATAAATTAAATGTTGAACAAGCAAAATGGACAAAAGTTGACAGTCATTTTAATTTTCAATGTTCTCATGGTTGTTGTGTTGTCTATGATGATGCTATTCATGTTATTGGCGGTAGTGCTTCTGGTACACAAAATACTAAGCATTTAAAATGGTCTGAGGGTGACACACAATGGACTGTTGTTGGTGATGCACCAATTATATACGGGGGTACAGCTGTTACATATCATGGAGCAATTCATTTAATGGGAGGAGTATCACCTAATAATGCTGTTTCTATTGCCCATAGAGCTTTTGACGGTACAACATGGACACAGGTTGATTATCTCCCGTCAAATATAGTAGATGGCAGAGCAGTCGTATATAGAGATACAATTCATCTTCTTGGTGGTTCGGATAGCGATGATGTCAATATGCATTATAGATGGATAGAAAATGCTCCTTCCAATAAATGGACAACTGATCCGGTTGCTAATATACCTTATGCATTTGACGGTGGCAGTGCCGTTGCTACAGAGTCTGTCATTTATTTATTAGGTGGTTCCAATTCAGTTGGTGAAACCTATACAGAAGAGCCAAACAATGATCATTTAATAGAAAATGACAGACTTGTTATTAACACCAATAAAGGTAAGAAATCTGTTTACCTTTACAGAAACGGTAATAAGTACAATGTTATCAATACTTTAGATAAAGGGTCTAGTTGGCCTCAGCTTCATAGAGGTGCTAATCATGTCACTTACAACACCGAAACGGGTTTTGATGACGTGCAACTTACCATAACCACAAATAAGTGGTACGAAGGAGTGTGACGTATATGGATCTTAGAGTTCTGAACACAAACTTCGAAACTATTTATATTCTCGATTCATATGAATCTCTTTTATGGGTTGATAAGTTCAATGAACCCGGTACTTTCGAAATCTATACGAAAGTTACAAATGATATTTTGGAGTACTTGAAATCAAATTACTATCTTGTCAACGAAAATTCCGAACACACAATGATCATTGAAGATATTTCTATCGAATCAGATATAGAGGATGGTGACAAGATAAAGATTGTTGGTAGGAGTCTCGAATCTATCTTAGAAAGGCGTATCATCTGGACTGAAACAACATTCAAAAAAAATCATAATCTCCAAAAAGCAATAAGAAAACTAGTTGAGAGAAATATTTCATCTTCAACTAAAAACAAACCAGCTGCAAGAAGAATTTCTAATTTCATATTAGGAGAAGAATCAACAGATACTTCAATTACATCACTTAAGCTTGTTGATGGAGCGCAGTACAACGGAAATAATAATCTTTTGGAAGTAGTAACTTCTCTTTGCAGTGAGAACAAAATCGGTTTCAAGGTTATATTAAACGAATCGAATCAGTTTGTATTTAGTTTATATAACGGTGTTAACAGAAGTTATTCACAAACTGAGAACCCTTACGTTGTTTACAGCCCCGAATTCGATAACGTTCTTAGCTCAAATTACAAAGAAGAAAACTCCAAATTGAAGAACGTTGCACTCGTTACAAATGGTAAACAAGAGGAAGAATTAATTGAGCGTACAGTTGGTAACGCAGATGATTTACAAAGAAGAGAGATTTATGTCAATGCTAGTGATGTTGATAATACAACTAAGCAAGAAGATGACGATGGAACTGAAACAACCATAACTCCAGCAGAAATGAAAGCACTTATGGATCAGAGGGGTAAGAAAGCACTTGCAGAGACAGTTAAAAACATGAAGACTTTCGATGCACAATGTGATACCTCTAGACTTTATGTTTATGGTGTTGACTTTTTCATTGGTGATGTTGTTCAGATGGCTAATGAATACGGTATTGAAAAAGAATCCAGAGTAACAGAATTTACCTGGTCATGTACAACATCTGGAACAGAGACATATCCGGCATTTGTTTCAGTAGAAGAGGAGGTTGAATAATGGCATTTACTTATGGGTTTTACAACTACAACGAGAATGATGCAGATCAAAAACTCTATGACGCCGAGCAGATGAGCCAACTCTTTGATGGCATTATTACTGATGGCGTTTACGCACATGTCGGATCGTGTTTTCTCGTTAGTGCTACAGGCAGTGGAGCAAACAGTGTGACTATTGGTTCTGGTAGAGCCTGGTTTAATCACACTTGGAGTTACAATGATAAAGATTATATTCTTGAAGCTCCCTTACCACCTTCAACTCAGGATAGAATTGATGCGGTTGTTATTGACATTAATTCAAACAAGAATTCGCGAATGAATAAGCTTGATTGGAAGATTGGGGCAGAATCATCTAACCCGAAAAGGCCAACTTTTACACATGAAGAAAAGCACAATCAGTACGCTTTAGCTTACGTTAGGAGATCACCCGGGGTGACAGTAATAAGTGCTACAGATATTTCAAATGCAGTTGGCACAGATGAGACTCCTTATGTTACAGGAGTGCTGGAATCGATCAGTGCTTCCCAAATTCTATCAGACTTTACTGCACAGTTTAACTCTTTCATAACGTCAAGCACGGATAGAGTTACAAATTTGTTAACAGAATGGCGTTATGGATATAGAGACTTTATTGATGGGTGTAACAGTGAATTCGAAAGTGCACTTCATGGATATGAGATACAAGTAGACGATCTTATATCCCAGAAGACGACTGAATTTAATTCTTTCTTATCTCGGAAAACTTCTGATTTTAATTCTTTCTTAAACACCAAAACAACTGAGTTTAATAGTTTCATTTCAACAAAGAACAATGACTTTAGGGGATTTGTAAACACCAAAACAGCGGAGTTTTCATCGTTCCTGGAAGAATGCGAATCTGAGTTTGACAGCTTCCTTACAAATCTAAGTTCTAGATGCGATGCAGAAATTAAGAAGTATGCTCTTGTGGCTGAAGGTTATGCCGCAGGAACTCAGAATGGAACTCCAACATCCATAACGCCATACTACCATAATAACGCTAAATACTATTCTCAGCAGGCAGCGGCCAGTGCTGAAGCAGCTTCAACTGCTAATTCGCACCCACCTTATATTGGTGATAACGGTAATTGGTATGTTTGGAACTTATCTTCTAATAAATATGTAGATTCTGGAGTGGATGCTAGTATAACTGTTGAGATTGCCGATGTCTCTATGCTTGCTACCGGTGAGACTCCTAGAGTAACCAATACCGGAACAAATACAGATCCAGTATTCCACTTATTCATTCCTTACGGTGTTTATATTTCAAGCATTGCTAAGGTAAGTTCAAGCGGTCTTGTAGATACCTACAGAATTAACTTCACTAACGGTACTAATACTACGTTTACCGTAACTAACGGTAAGAGTGCTTACCAGTCTGCTAAAGATGGTGGATATTCTGGCACAGAAGCACAGTTCAATGAACAGCTTGCTAATTTCAAGACATATTCTGATAGTGCTGCAGCATCTGCATCTACAGCAACAAATAAAGCAAACGCTGCTTCAACGTCAGCAACTAACGCTGCAAACAGTGCAACCACAGCTTCAACAAAAGCATCAGAGGCAAGCACATCTGCAACCACGGCTTCAACAAAAGCTACAGCTGCAGCCACAAGTGCAACTAACGCCGCTAATAGTGCATCTACAGCTTCAACGAAAGCATCAGAAGCAAACACATCTGCAACAAACGCCGCTAATAGTGCATCTACAGCATCAACAAAAGCTACAGCTGCAGCCACAAGTGCATCTACAGCTTCATCAAAAGCATCAGAAGCAAGTTCATCAGCAACAAGCGCAGCTAATAGTGCAACCACAGCAACAAATAAAGCAAACGCTGCATCTAATAGCGCTACACTATCTGAAAGCTACGCCAAAGGCGGAACAAATACAAGATCTGGTGAAGATACTGACAACGCATTATATTACAAAGATCGTGCTAAGTATTATGCTGATAGAGCTGAAGAAATTGTAGATATTGGCATAGCTACTACATCAAAAGCTGGTATTGTTAAGCCTGATGGTGAGACTATATTTGTTGACGAAAGCGGTAAGATAACAGCCGGTATATCAGATAGTGACTGGGATGTACTAGATAATTTATTTGCATGATTAGGAGGATAAACTATGGCTGATCTTACAGTTCTAAATTTAGACGGGACAAATAGAAATATCAAAGATTCAAGAGCAGTCCGTTCTGTGAAAGTCAATGGTGTATCGCAGACAGTGTCTAGTAATAGCGTTGATTTAGACATAGAATCGAACCTCATAAAGGACTCAACATGGACAACTTTATCTGAGTTGTTTTCTTAAAGAAAGGAGATAATTTAGATGCATACTTTACTAGAATTGTGTCGTGATAAGATTAAACCTTATATAGATAATGTGGAAGAAAATCTTACAGGACATATTACGGATAATGAACCCTATGTATTAAGACAGGGTTTAGGCAATCTTGCAGATATGGATTTAGTTGGTGGCTCTTTGGCTTGGAATCAGCAGGCTAGACCATTTGAATCAACATATTGGGTAAACACAGGATGTACGGTTTCTTATTCAAATGGTGTCGCAACTTGTAGTTGTAATGCGAATGGAAATTTCGGATTATATGCGAATGTTGGGTATAGACCATCAATTAAAGACCATAAATATCTGATAAGCGTAAATGCTAAAGCATCGAGAGCAGGTAATGTTACTTTTGGATTTAATAATTCCCAAGTTACCAAGGAAGTATCAGCAAACACTAACAGCATTTTATCAACAATTCTTATATGCCCAAATAATAATAATGCTTTTGCATGTGTTCTTGGTTCGGGTGTCAGTGGTACAGATAGTTTGGTACTAAAAGATTTTGTCGTAATAGACCTCACAGCTCTCTTTGGCTCATCTGAGATAGCAGACTACATCTATTCTCTTGAACAGGCAACAGCAGGAGCAGGAGTAGCATGGTTTAGAAAATACTTCCCTAATGCTTATTATGCTTATCAGAGTGGAAAGATTGAGAGCGTTAATGTAGCTAGTAGGAAGGTTGTTGGGAAGAATATCGTAATCGGTATTGAAGGTGGTACATGGTCGAATTCAACACAAACAAAAGCCTCATCTAACGATAGAGCAAGAGTAGACTCTGTTTTAGATGTATTTCCATCTACTCAATACACTATTAGTGCAAAGGGGTTAGATAATAAAACAATACAAGTCATTACAGTATTTTACAATAATAAAGGTAGTGGAACGTTTATATCAGAAAGTTCATGGAATACAGTACCGTATACATTTACAACTCCAAATAATTGCAAATGTTTGACGGTTATTTTTAAAACAAGCAATAATGATAATGCACCTCAAAACTATATTGCAGAACCACAGATAGAAATAGGTTCAACAGCAACAACATTTGAACCTTACAAAGAGTATTCATTCCCATTTGACTCTTCCAAACAACTCAGAGGAATATTCTACCTTGATGCAAATAACAAGCTATGTGCTAATGGTGATATTTACAGGGCTGATGGAAGTATCACGAGGAAATACGGCATTGTTGACATGAGTACATTGAATTGGTCGTATGATTCCCAAAACACAAGATTTTATGTGACTATAAGCGGAAAAAATAATGGTAAAACTAATTTTATTTGCCACAAATATGTTGCCCTTAATGTCGAAGTAAGCGATTTGCCCGATAAATCAATAACTGGGCAAAACTCCAGCAATAATATGTATTTAAAGGATTCCTCTTACACAGATTCCGCCACATTTAAGACCGCCATGAGTGGTGTATATCTTGTTTACGAGTTAGCTACACCAACCACAGAATCAGCAAATGCTTATCAGAATCCTCAGAGAGCATTTATTGATGGCACAGAAGAGTTTATTGACGCAGGAGTAACAGCAGGCACAAGGGACGTATCTATTCCTGTTGGAAACAACACCACCTATCAGCTTAACGAAACTCTTCCACCTATTGAGGATTATGTTGATGGAGCAGTAAAAGGAAAGGTTGATTGGGAATCCAATGCAGTTTTGGGGGCTAAGAACTTACTGCCTATGACACTGGCTAACATGAAGGAGTTTAACACAAGCGGTACGTGGAGCAGTTCCTTCAGTGGAGAGGCTTATACAAATAATGGTGTTACCTTCACTGTCGGTACAGATCGAGATGGAAATGTCACATCAATAACAGCAAATGGAACACCATCAGCTTCACAAGTGGAATTCTATATCCCTGGCCACGCGAGGTTGAAAAATGGTGAATACATTCTAAATGGTGGAATTAGTAGTTCTAAAAGAATTTACTTTTATAATGGCTCGCAGCGGTTTGAGGATAGAGGGAGTGGCGTAAACTTTTCAATAAGTGGGTCTGAAATATTGCAAAAAGTAGCCATAGTTATAACAGAGACGGCAAATAATGATAAATTTTATCCTATGATAAGGTTAGCCTCCGACCCCGACTCTACTTTTACACCTTATGCTATGACTAATCAGCAGTTGACGCTAGAAAAGTTGAGTAAACCTACAATCTACACTAAAACTCTTGCGGCTAATGCTACATCTGTTTCATTTAGTGGTATATCACTTAAAGAAAATAGTGTTGTTACCATAGCTACATCAAAAGTAGGACTGGAGTATAACAGTCTTACTGAAAGTAGTGGTACTTATACAGTAACGTTTGATGCTCAATCAAGTGCTACTACTATCTATCTTATAATTACGGAGGTGTAAAAGATGGCTATTTATCCTTCTAAAAAGAAAACACCAATCACTTCTATAACCCCTAGTAATATTTCACCTGTGAGTATTTCAGCAGGCACTAACTATACTCCGAGTGAGAGTGGTAGCGTAATTGGAGGTTATGCAGATGTGCAGCCTAGTGATACAAATCCTCCTTTGCTTTATAAAAGGGCTGAAGATAGACCTTGGTATAGAATCGGTAATAATGGGTATCTTATAGCAACAAAGAACTTACCAATAAATTATGGTACGATTACTGTTCCAATAGCATCACTTCCTACTAACATTTCTGGTTATAAGACTTTTGAGTACCAATTTGATGGATTCCCTAGAAGTGGAGTGGCTAGTGACTTCTACACAAAATTAACAATTAAAAATTTTGCTATTAAAGAAATTCCGCTTTACAAAGTTCACCTAGATGCAATCAGTGCGGGAGAATATACAGACTATCCGCCCACTATATCAATAACTAATTACGCACCAACAGGAGACCTTAGAAAGCCTTTTAGTCTTTCATTTCGTGTAGTAGCTAATGGTGGTGAGTACGGTAATAGAACAATAGTAGAATTTTTAGATGATTTAACTATTAATTGTTATTATACAGATTTTTCAAGTTTTTAAATGGAAGTAATTGGAATGTAGTAATGGTTTTAGGTACTGCCGCAACATTAGCAGAGTAAGAAAGGAGATAATTTATGTATAGACTTTTAGAGATAAATAAAACCACCGACAAGGAATCACAAAGCATTTATCCCTTTGATGATTTCACAGCCATGGAGGCAGAGTATGAAACCAAACTTGGCGCATGGATGAAGAATGAGAGTGTACAGGCTGAACTTCTTGTGATGCTTGACGGAAGTCTTAACACTATAGAAGTCGGCAGAGTTGGTGAAGCTGAACTTTCTCCAAGGCTTATAGAGGTTAAGACCACAGACACAGAAGAAGTTACAGTTTCCAAGTACGACAGCAACTATCTTGTTTCCGCAAACTTCCACAGCAAATTAGGTTCGGCTATGAGCAACGAAGCCGTGTTAATTGAAGTTCTCAAAGGCATTGACGGAAATGGTGCGGAGTTAGAACACAGAAGTTGGATTCGTCCTGTTGAAGAGCCTGAACCAGAACCCGAACCAACACCTGAACCAGAACCAATACCTGAACCCGAAGAGGATACAGGGCTAACGGGGCTAACAGAGTAACCTAGATCGTTAAAGGAGAGAAAGTCATGGCTTATATTCATTACAACGATAACCCGTTCAACCTCGACACAGGTGATTGTGTGATCAGAGCCATAAGTACAGCTCTTGGCTACAACTGGTTTATGGTACACGACGAGCTCTCCTTCCTTTCCCGTAAGATGGCTGATATGCCTTCTTCTAACCGAGTTTGGAAGCAGTATCTATACGACAAGGGATTTAAAGAGTATCAAGCTCAGAACACTTGCCCTAACTGTCTTACTGTAGAGAGGTTCTGCAGGCAGCATCCGAAAGGGCGCTTCGTTCTCTCAACAGCGGAGTACACTAAAGCAAGAGACAACTTAATAGTAACAGGCACACACGTAGTAGCTGTCATAGATGGTGATTACTACGATACATGGGATAGTGGAGCAGACGTTCCGCTATCCT
>CAMVRH010000007.1 GCA_947169835.1 uncultured Lachnospira sp.
GATGATTTAACATTGCCTGATGCAACAACTGCAGGCTATGAAGATGTCAAAGAGTTTACAGATGGTGAAAATACATATCCTCTAGGATCTGAAATTGAAAATATTCAAGAGGACATTGTTCTAGATGTTGTACCTTATACCTACTACAATGTTTACATTGACGGTGTACAGCAGCAAGAAACTGTTAGAGAGGGAGAAGGATATACTACTCCAACAGATATGCCAGGAGTAACTAAGTTTATCGATACAGCTACTCATATTGAATACAATCCAGGAGATACTGTACCAAACATCCAGGCAGATCTATATCTAGAAGCAGTCAGTGTTCCAACTTACACATGGAAAGTAGACGGTCAGCCAGGTGGCACTGTTCCAGCAGGAACAGAGATTACACTTCCTAACACAGCAGCTATCGGTTACCTACTAGCGTATACTGATGGTGAGGATGAAGGAGTAACTGATGACCTTTACAAGCCAAGTGCTAAGTACACAGTAAACAGAAATGTAAACTTTATTTCAATCAACGAAGTTAGCATGCAACAGACTGATAAGGTTTCAATGTACTATAAGCAAGGTGAAGACCAGAGAGGTATGAGATTCCTAGGTAAGTTGACAGTTAACGAAGAAAGTGATACAAATATATTGAGTTCAGATGCATTCCAGACAGGTATGTTAATATGTGCAGAGGATACATATTACGATCTTCTAAATGAAGATATGACTATCGAGAAAGCAGAAATGTTTGATTACTTAATCAATGCAGAGAACAATTCTGCTAAGACAAGAAAATGGATTACAGGTCAACCTGGATCATTCGCTTGTGGTATAGTTGATATTAAGGATTACAATATTCCTAGAAACTTCTTGTCAAGAGGATATGTAATTGTTAACTATGTGGATGGTGACTCACAAGTTGTATACGGAGATCCATCAACTCCACGTAGCGTTAAGTGGATTGCAACTCAGGTATTCAATGACAAGACAGCTTATGATAAACTACCAAGTTGGAAGAAAGAAATCGTTGACTACTGTAAGGATTACGAGGAAGAATAGGAGGGTAGAGACATGAAAGATTTATATATTAAACCAGAAGTGGACTTTAAAGAGTTTGACATTTTAGATATTATCAAAACTAGTCCATCACCATCTGATAATCCTGGAAAGCCTACAGCAGCTAATGATGATGACGACGATTGGTCAGATTGGTACTAGAATACTAGATCAAACAAGTTAAGTTCAATAACCCTCGGACGAAAGTCCGGGGGTTATTTTTATGTGTAGGAATAAGCATGGAGTTATTTAGCAAATAAAAACTAAATATAAAACAAGCCCCTATTCAAAAAACGACACCGTTTTGAATGTATACACTTTAATAAAATATAAATACTTTATATAATTAATGTACTAAGATGGAATAACTGTCTTTATGTCATTATGCCATCTTGTATTACTAACGTATTTTTTCATTAACGAGAGGAGAAAAACAAATGAAGAAGCAATTGAGAAAAGCGCTAGCTATTCTTTGTGCGGTTGCGTTTGCCTTTACTGGCATTACGTATAGCCCAGCAACAGTTAGTGCGGCAGACGAAGGATGGTTCGACGCTACTTTGGATTGGGGTCATTATATGACTGACAAGACTACAGTAGGAGACGGACAAGGTATTTGGGATTACTGTGGAGGACAAGCTCCAAAAGCACAGTACAAAAATGGTGACCAAATAGAAGGTTTTACTTGGAACACTACAGCTTCAGGTGAGGCTATTTGGTTTGAGACTGTTGATTTGAAAGATCTTAACTGTGTTAGCGAAGATGGCCAAATGGTAAAACCACAGCCAGGTGTTAAGTACAAACTTAATCTAACTATGGATTATGAAAGTACAAAAACTACTAAAACTGCTTTGCAGGTATGGGTAAAGAATGGTGAAGCACCAGCTATGGTTGAAAAGCATTATGATGCTACTAAGACTAACAATCAGTTAGTTATCGAAGATGCTGAAATTATGCCAGAGGAAGATAATCCACTTGTTTTCCATTTTGGTATCGGTGTTAAGTCAAGTTATACAGGCTGGGGTGGAATGGGTATTCCACACACTGTAACCATATCTGACTTTACACTAGAGAGAGCAGATAAATTTGAGCCATGTATTATGGGCGCTGATGGAACGTTTACACCAGAAGGCACTCCATGGACTGTTAAGACACAGTACAACGGAACTGACCTATGGGGCAAGATGAGTTATCAAATAGAAGGAACAGCATCAGACGTTGCTTCTACATATTTAAGAGTAGATACACCAGCACACGATGATGATTCAGAAGGAGTTGACCAGTCAGATCCTTCAAAATGGTGGTGGTGGAACTCTGCAAAATTAGCAGGATATCTATCAGATGCTGGATTAACTACAGGCAGATTCTATAAGGGAACAATGAAGGTTGAGTACACTTCTGCAGGTACAACATATGATCCAACATTGAGAACAATCTTTGGTGGAACTACTATGGTAAATGCCCTAGAAGAAGGCTCAAATACTATTGCAATAGATGATTTCCTATATGAAGGAACAGCAAATGATATTGAATTTAACTTAGACCTACTAGAAAAGGGTGGAGTTATACGCGTGACTGAAATTAATCTTGAGCCAGCAGATAGCTTCATTCCAATTGACAAGAATGTAAAATTTAAGACAGATCCAAATTCACCTTGGACATTTGAAGCGCAGAATAATGGTGTAAATACTTGGGGAGCTATAAGTTTCATTCAGGATACACCAGCTTCAGACCCAACAACTACAACATTTAGAGTAGATACACCAGCGCATGATGATGCAACAGTTACACCTGCAGTAGATCAAGATGATCCAACTGCTTGGTGGTGGTGGAATTCAGCAAGTCTTATTGATTACTTTAAAGATGTTGCTAAAATGAAAGCTGGATACAAGTATAAAGGAACTATTGTTTTCGATTATACACGTCCAACCGGTAAATCTGGGGCAAATGAGTATGATACTCCTCAGTTAAGAATGATTGAAAACGGAAACGTTACAGTTATAGATTTAGTGGAGGGAGAAAACACAATTAACATTGGTGGAGATGAAGGATTCGCATATGATCCTAATTATCCATCAATCGAGTTTAACCTTGATCTATTAGACAAGGGTGGTATCCTCAAAGCTAAAAGTATTAATTTCGATAGAGCAGATAACTTTGAACCAGTTACTCCTAACGTAGAAGGTGGATTTGTACCAGAAGGTACACCATGGAACATTAAAGTTCAGAATAATCAGGAAAACACATGGGGCCAGATGAGTTATGCAATTGATGGCACTGCATCATTAGTTGGATCAACAACAATGAGAATTGACAATCCAGCACACGATGACGATACAGTTGATCCTGCAGTAGATCAAGATGATCCAGATGCATGGTGGTGGTGGAACAGTGCTTCATTGCCAAACTATTTGAAAAACAACCTTGTTGATGGAAGAACTTATACAGGTTCAATGGTTATTAAATATACAGCACCTACTTCTCCATCAGCACAGTACACACCAAAATTGAGATATATCTTAAATGGTGAAGTACATGTTGTAACACTAGAGCCAGGCGAGAACACAATCGCTATTGATTCATTTGATTATTCAGATGTTTATCCAAACCTAGAATTCAACGTGGATCTATTAGAGAAAGGCTCATTATTCCAGGTTTCAAATATTACCTTTACACAGGCTCCTGGAAACTGGATGAGAGTGCCAGATAATGAAGGAGATGGCGTTGATATTCCAGTAACTTACGATTCTTCTGTGAAACCTTCAGAAGAAGTTACACACACTTGGAATTTATTTGCAGGTATGTGGGAAGGTCATGGAGCAGCTCTTTACTATGACAATGACCTATCAGATCCATATGACCCACTTAAGGTTAAAATTGGTGCTGGTGAAAGATGGGATCCAGCATGTGCACAAATTAAACTTACAAACGAAGATGCATACCAAGAATTAGAAGAATATACAAACTACTATATGACATATTCGTTCACTTCTACAGAGAAGGGAACACTACATATCAACCACGAAGGTTATACACCAACTAAGCTAACAAGAATTGATATTACAGATGATATGTATGACGAGTCAGACGGACTATATCATGTTGAGTTCAAGAAAATATTTACATATCTTCCTGACAGGGATGATTTGAACTTAACTATGTTCTTAACACCTACTACTTATGTTTATAATGAACAGACAGGTGAGACGGACGTAGAAATGGATGGCGAATATTTGCCAGCAGGAACTATTATTGCAAATCATAAGATTGAATTTACAAGACAGGACAAAGATGGATGGACTCTTGTTACAGATAGTAGAGATCCAGATCATCAGAACTATGATGATATAGTAAAAGATTCAGATCAGAATCCAATATTACAAGCTTATACAAACTCATTTGCTTATTCAGAAGTACTTTATTCTGAAGTTGACAATGGAAGAATGAGTTATTTGGCAAATCAGAATCCTGATGGCGTAGATGATATTGCTAAGATGGGAATCAGACTAGATTCTACGGCATATTCAAATGCTCCTGGTTATACATTTGATAACCAATGGGCTAACCACCTACGTATTCCAAATGATTACTTCTATGCTAGACCAGATACAAATGGTAACTACTTAGAGAATGGAAAACATTATTTGTTAAGATTCTATATTAACTCAACTGCAGCTACAGCTCAGAATATGGGTCTAATAATGGTTAGACAGGGTTATGATAGTGATCAATGGTTTAGATATCCTGTTGGAAAGGGACTAAACTTAATTAACGGTACACTTAAAGCTAAGAAGAGTGGAAGAGATACAGATCCATACATTGTAAACCCAGATTACACTAAGACGGGTGGTATTGAATTCGTATATAATGATTTCTTTACTACAGATGAGAGTTTTGTACAATTTGACTTCAGTGAATTCCCACAGGGAACAACTATTAATGATATTTCTTGGGAATTTGAAGCAGTTGGATACAATGTATTCCTAGATGGTAGTAAGACACCAGATAACGCAGAACCTATTATGGAAGGTGACACATACACATTCCCAGAGGTTCCAGGTGTTATCGGATACCAGGATGATTATGATCCACAGAAGGTTTACAGACCAGGCGAGCAGGTTCCTTATGATCAATTTACAGATGACATTTATGCAACATCTATTACAGGCTATAAGGTAACTATCGTTGATACAGATGGAAATCCAATTAAGGTTGATTATGTAGATCCTGGAGATCCATATAACTTCCCATCAGTGGATGATCCTGATTTCAAGGATTTCAAGGAATACAAAGACGATGATAATACATATCACAATGGAGATACTATTCCAGCAGTAAACAAAGACTACACATTTGTTGCTGTACCAAAGGGTAACTTCGTTGTTACAGTTCAGACTCCTGAAGGCGTAGTTCTAAGAACAACACCAGTTGAGGAGGGCGGAACATACACATTCCCAAGTGATATTGAAGGTGTTCAGGATTATACATATAATGGACAGACATATCAGAAGGGTGATACAATGGGACCAGTTAACGAAAACAGAACTGTTATCGCTAACCCAATTCCAGTTACTACACATACAGTAACAATTGTAGATGCGAAAGATCCTACACATGTACTACTTACAGCAACAGTAGACGACGGTGACAATTATAAGTTACCAACTATTTCAGGATTAGATTTACAGAAATATGTATGGAACAATACAGATTATCAACCAGGTCAAGAAATTGGACCTATCACTAAGGATGAAGTGGTTAAGGCATATGAAGTACCTTACTACAAGATTTCTATTGACGGAGTAAAAGTTGCAGACATTAGAGATGGAAGCAATTATACATTCCCAAGCGGACAAGATGCTGCTAAGATAGGATATATCTCAGTTAACGGAGGACCTGTACTAGATCCAGGTTCATCAGTTGGACCAATTCACGAAGACAGAGATTATCTATCAATCGATGAGATTGGACTTACACCACAGATGGGTGCATCAATGTTACTAAATCAGGCAGCAGTTAATCCAAGAGGTATTGGATTTGGTGCAGACTTCTCAATCTATGATAAGAATGGAAACTTGATTTCATTCAAGGATCATACAGAAGTTTACAAGTCAGAGTCATTCAAACTTGGAACAATGATTTGTACATACAGTGATTATGTTGATAAGTTTAATGAAACTCTTGATTTAGAAACAGTAGCACAAGATACAGAAAAACGTATTAGAAATATTATGAATAATTACACATTCTGTGATCAGGCAGATCCAACAACAAACTTTGCGACATATCGTGCAGGTATTGTAAATCTAAATGATTACAATATTCCTAGAGACTTCATTGCTAGATCATACGGATATGTTGAGACAGCAAGTGGAGCTGTATCAGATGTAACATATGCTAACTATTCAGATATTAGATCAATTAAGACAGTTGCTACAAATCTTATGAAGAATCCAAACTGGAAGACAGTATATCCAGAACCTTGGAAACAAGAGATTATTGAGTACTGTGCAGCATTTGAAGGCTAAGGAGGTAAGGTATGATGAAAGAATTATATTTAAGTCCAGAAGTTGAATTGGACGAATTCGACAAAAAAGATATCATAGTTACAAGTCCACCAAACGAAGGTGAACCAGCTGTCGCTAACGACAACGAACCAGGCAAAGAGTGGACAGGTAATGCTTAATCCATTAGAGGATTAAATAAAAAAAGGCTCAGGTTTTAAACCTGAGTCTTTTCTTATTTTCCAAATCCAATTTTATGTTTACCAAATAGGCATTTTTTGGCAAAAAAACACTCTTTTTACTCGTTGTTTATTTACAAACATTTTTAATTGATTTATAATTTTATTTGTGTTCAAGTTCGGACATAAAATTGAATATTTTGGAGGAAAAATCAAATGAAGAAACTATTAAGTTTAGTACTTGCAGTAGTCCTTGTTGTTTCTGCATTCACTTTTGTAGGATGTGGCAGCAAAGACTCAGGAAAAGATGACAGTGACCTTAAAGTAGGTTGTATCATGGTTGGTTCTGCTCAGGAGACTTATACAAAGGCTCATATTGACGGAATCATTGAGGCAGCTAAAAAGGTTGGAATCAAAGAAACAAACCTTATTTGGAAATACGACGTTAAAGAAGATGACAGCTGTGCAAAGGCTGCAAAAGAATTGATCGGTAATGGTTGTTCTTTGATTATCGCAAACAGTTACGGACACCAGGATTATATAGCAAAGGTTGCTAAAGAAAATCCTAAAGTAGACTTTGTATCTATGACTGGTGATTTTGCATCAATTTCAAAACTTGACAATTTATATAATGCTTTCACAAACATTTATGAAGCAAGATTTGTATCAGGTGTAGTTGCTGGTATGAAGATTAAAGAATTAGCAGAGGCTAAGAAGATTCCTGCTAAATCTTATAATAAAGATAAGAAAGTTAAAGTTGGATATATTGGTGCTTTCCCATATGCAGAGGTAGTTTCAGGATATACAGCATTCTACCTAGGAATCAAATCAGTTTATGAAGATGTGGCTATGGATGTTACTTATACTAATTCATGGTTTGACCCTAAAAAAGAAGCAGCAGCAGCTGACAAGTTTATGAAAGATAACTGTATTGTTATTGGACAGCATGCAGACTCAACAGGTGCTCCAAGTACAATACAGAAGGCTAAAGACAATGGTGCTTTAGTTTACTCAGTTGGATATAACATTGACATGTTAGATGTTGCTAAGACAGCAGCTTTAACTAGTCCTCTAAACAACTGGGGAGTATATTATACAGATTTGTTCCAGGCAGCAGTGGACGGCAAAGACCTTCCTCAGGATTGGGCAGAAGGATATGCTAAAGGCGCTGTATCTATTTCTAAGCTAGGACCTGAAGCAGCTAAGGGAACAGATGCTAAGGTAGCAGAAGTAGAAAAAGGAATCAAAGACGGTTCTATCAAGGTATTTGATACAAAATCATTCACAATCACTGGTGATAGTGTTAAGGCTACAAAGGACCCTACAAAGGGTGGCATCATTGATCTAGGATTAGACAAAGGTGTAGTTACAAAGGCCACAAAAGATTTCTCATATATGGATTTCTCAGCTACTCCACCTAAAGTAGTTTACAAGGGAGAAGTTCAAGATACTATTAAAGACGGTGAGTTTAGTGAATCTACACTTCGTTCTGCTCCATATTTCTCATTGAGAATTGATGGAATTACAGAAATTGACTAATATTAATTGATTTATTTCAAGGGAAGTTACAGATTACTGCAACTTCCCTTGTTTTACTTATAAGAGAAGGAGAAAGTAAATTGGAAAAGTATGCTGTTTCAATGAGAGGCATCACAAAAGCGTTTGGAACAAAAGTAGTGGCCAATAAAAACGTTGATTTCGATTTGAAATACGGAACTATTGTTTCTTTGCTTGGGGAGAATGGTAGTGGTAAAACTACCCTAATGAATATGCTTTCAGGTATTTATTTCCCAGACAAAGGAACTATTTCTATTGACGGCAAAGAAGTGATGATTAAATCACCACATGATGCTATGGCTTTAGGAGTAGGAATGGTTCATCAGCATTTCAAATTGATAGATGTTTTTACAGCGGCAGAAAACATTGTTCTAGGACTTGAAGACAAAGTCAAAATGGATGTGGTGGCAGCAAGAATCAAAGAAATATGTGATAAGTACGGATTTGTAGTGGATCCAGATCAAAAAGTTTACTCTATGTCGGTTGCTGAGAAGCAGACATTAGAGATTGTTAAGGTGCTTTATCGAGGTGCAAATGTTTTGATTTTGGATGAGCCTACAGCAGTTCTTACTCCGCAGGAGACAAAGAAACTGTTTAACGTAATGCGTAATATGAAAAAGGATGGAAAATCTATAATTATTATTACTCATAAGTTAAACGAAGTACTTGAGATATCAGATGAGATTGCAGTGCTTAGAAAAGGCGAGTTTGTAGGCAACGTAAAGAGCAGCGAAGCTACAGAAGCAAGCCTAACTGAATTGATGGTGGGCGATACTGTAGAGCTTGATATCAAGAGAACTGAGCCTAAAAATCCGGAAATTAGATTGGATGTACAAAATCTATCTGTAACTGATGCTGAGGGTGTAAAAATACTAGATGATGTATCTTTTAAGGCTTACAGCGGCGAAATTTTGGGCATAGCGGGCATTTCTGGCTCTGGACAGAAGGAACTTCTAGAATCAATAGCAGGATTGGTTAAAACTGAAGAAAACAGTAGTGTTATTTTTACTCCAAACAAAGAAGAAACAGAGCAGTTGATAGGTAAAAGCCCTAAAAAGATTAGAGAATGCGGTGTAGAACTTTCATTTATACCGGAAGACAGACTTGGAATGGGTCTAGTTGGTTCGATGGGTATGCCTGGAAATATGATGCTCCGAAGTTATACAGATGGTAATACACCTTTTATTAAGAGAAAGAAACCTAGACGTTTGTCTAAAAAGATAAAAAAAGAATTGGAAGTAAAGACACCTGGCATCAATACACCAGTGCGCAAGCTTTCTGGTGGTAATGTGCAAAAGGTTTTGGTGGGACGTGAGATTGCAAACGCTCCATCGGTTCTTTTGACGGCGTATGCTGTTAGAGGACTAGATATTCACACATCGTATACCATTTACAATCTTTTGAATACACAAAAGGAAGAAGGCGTGGCAGTAGTTTATGTGGGCGAAGACTTAGATGTTTTGCTCGCATTATCTGACAAGATACTTGTTCTTTGCGGCGGAAAAGTAAGTGGTGTTTTGGATGCGAGAACTACTACCAAAGAAGAAGTTGGTCTACTTATGACTAACCTAAAGCAAGGAGGTGGAACAAATGAGTGATAATGTTAATGTAGCTCATGTGAAGCAGCCATTTGTTAGGGTAGTTAGAAGAGATAAACTTCCTATGTGGCAAAGTTGGTTGTATAGATTGATAGCTATTATCTTGGCTATGGGATTGGTGGACGTATTTGTCTACTCAATCACAGGGCTAAATCCAATTGATACATTAATTACTATGTGGAATGGATCATTTGGAAATATCGTTTGTACGGAAGCCTCAGTGGTTTTGATTTGTAAGTTGCTTTTGATTGCGGTTGCTTTGGCGCCGGCGTTCAAGATGCAGTTTTGGAATATCGGAGCCGAGGGACAAGTGCTAGCGGGTGCTTTGGCAACAGCCATGGTTATGGTGTATGCAAACGGATTGCCAAACTCGCTACTTATTCCACTTATGGCTGTAACAGCTATTTTGGCTGGTGGTCTTTGGGGACTTATACCCGCCCTCTTCAAAGCAAAATGGGGTGTAAACGAAACTCTATTTACTTTGATGATGAATTATGTGGCGATGAGTTTTGTAGACTTTTTCGTTAATCAGAACAAGGGCGAGAAGGCTTCTATCGGAACAATCAATGTTGATACACAAAAAGGTTGGTTGCCACAAATGGGCGACAGCATAAACTGGACTGTAGTTATAATTGTTCTTGTCATTACAGTTCTTATGTTTGTTTATTTGAAATATACAAAACAAGGTTACGAAATAGCAGTGGTAGGTGAATCTGTTAATACTGCAAAATATGCCGGCATTAGTGTTAAGAAGACTATCATTAGAACAATGATAATCTCTGGTGCTATATGTGGTGTTTGTGGATTCCTAACCGTGGCCGGCGAAGACCAAACAATTTCGAACGGCACGGCAGGAGGCTACGGATTTACAGCCATCATTGTTGCGTGGCTAGGTAAATTTAACACGCTATTTATGATTGGAATATCTGCTTTCATAATCTTCTTAGAACAAGGTACAAAAGCTATCTCGGACGCATACTCACTAGTTGGATTCGATCAGAGCGCGTCAAAGATAGTGGTAGGTTTAGTGTTATTCTTTGTAATCGGATGTGAGTTCTTTATAAACTATAGGCTTACATTTAGATTCAGCAGAAAGGAGAAATAATTATGGCAATGATAGTTGGATGGATTGTGATGTCTGTATCTTTTGGCACAGTTATTCTCTTTGGTGCTGTAGGAGAGACTATCACAGAAAAAGCAGGAAACTTAAATCTGGGTACACCAGGTATCATGTGTATGGGTGGAGCATTTGGCTTTGCCGGTGCCTGCGTATACGAGACAAATGTAGATAAGCCAAACGCTGCGTTATGTATTTTGATTGCTATGTCATCAGCGTTCATTATGGCAATGCTAGGTGGACTCATCTTTTCATTTTTAACTACTACACTTAGAGTTAACCAGAACGTAGTTGGTTTGACACTTACAATCTTTGGCGTGGGCTTAAGTAAGTTTGTGGCAAAGTTCGTTCTTCCTAAGAATGGTTTGGTGGTTAAGGTAGATTTTGCACAGAAAGTATTTAGTAAAAAGATTCCTTGGCTTAGTTCGCATCTAGGCCCAGTGGGAGATTTGCTTTTCTCATATGGATTTATGGTTTATTTGGGAATTATTATAGCGATTGTGGCTACTATTTTCCTAAAGAAAACTAGAACGGGTCTTAACCTAAGAGCAGTGGGCGAGAGCCCTGCCACAGCGGATGCGGCTGGTATCAAAGTTTCTAAGTATAAATATTTGGCGACATGTATTGGTGCTGGTATAACAGGTCTAGGCGGCTTGTATTATATTTTGGATTTCAACAATGGTACTTGGGCTACAGCTGATGGTGATGCCATATCGGCAGTTGCTTGGCTTTCAGTAGCACTAGTTATCTTTATTAGATGGAAACCTATTAATGCAATTTGGGGAGCGTACCTCTTTGGTATTTGCTACTGGGCATATAACTATTTCCCAAAGATTACAGGAATCAGGGTAAATACAGATCTTACTATGATGCTTCCATATGTAGTTACAATTATTGTGCTTATCATTACAAGCATTAAGCAAAAGAGAGACAGTCAGGCTCCGGCCAGTCTGGGACTTTCATACTTTAGAGAAGATAGATAAAAACTTAGTGTAAGTGCATACAGAATATGTTTGCAAAATAGGGGATAAACTAGTATCATATTTACTAATATGAGTATGAAACAAAGGACATATTATGGATAACAAAGATTTTAAACGTATCGTGGTGAAAGTGGGAACATCCACTCTCACACACGATACAGGAAAAACAAATATTCGTCAGATGAAGAAACTAGTGGCAGTGCTTTCTGATATCGTAAATTCAGGTATCGAGGTAGCGCTGGTATCCTCTGGTTCTATTGGCGTGGGCGCTGGTAAGATTGGTTTGGAGAAAAGACCAAACGATACTACTAGCAAACAGGCGCTTTCTACTATCGGTCAGTGCGAGCTAATGTTTATGTACGACAAAATGTTTAGCGAGTACGGACATTCAGTGGGACAGGTTCTTGTCACAAAGAGAAATGTGGAACAAGAGGAAACTAGAAAGAATCTTATAAACACATTTGAGAAGTTGTTTGAATATGGCGTTGTTCCAATCATCAATGAGAATGATGCTATTGCTATAGAAGAAATTGTCTTTGGCGACAACGACACACTATCGGCCATTGTGGCAAAATTAGTGGGAGCAGATGCGTTAATGATTCTTACAGACACTGATGGTTTGTACGACAAAGACCCTAGCGAGGAAGGTGCAAAGGTTATTCCAGTAGTCGACACTATTACAGAGTCGCTATTTGAAGTGGCCGGCGGTAGAGGTTCTAAGTTTGGAACGGGCGGTATGATTACCAAACTCCAGGCGGCGCAGATAGCTACAGAGGCTGGCATTGATACAGTGGTTTGTAGCGGGGACAAGCCAGAGAACTTGTACAAAGTACTAGAAGGCAAACAAGTTGGAACTTTGTTTAAGAAAAAAGATTAACTTTTAGGGCATCATTTAATTGGTGCCCAAAATAATATAAAGAGGAAGAAAGTTATGTTAGAAGAATTAGGAATTAGAGCAAAAGAAGCGGAAAAAGAACTCATGGTGGCTACTACGGTAGAGAAGAATGCTGCGCTAAAATCAATAGCGGATGCTTTGGTTATGAGTGCGGACGAGATAATAGAAGCCAACGCCAAAGATATCCAAAACGGTATCGATAACGGCATGAGCAAAGCTTTGCTTGATAGACTTAAACTTGACCGCGAGAGAATAGAGGGTATGGCCCAGGGTGTTATGGATGTGGTTTCACTTCCTGATCCTGTTGGAAGAGTGCTTAATTCTTTCGAGAGACCAAATGGTCTAAAGATTGAGAAAGTTTCAACACCACTTGGCGTAATTGGAGTTATCTTTGAGGCTCGCCCTAATGTAACTTCTGATGCAGCAGCTTTGGCGCTTAAGTCAGGTAATGCTGTAATTCTTCGTGGTGGCAAAGAGGCGATTAATTCGAATACAAAGATTGCTCAGGTTATGAGAGCAGCAGTTAAAGAGACTGGAATGAATGAAGATGTCATCCAGCTAGTTGAAAATACTACTCGTGAGAGTTCAACAGCGCTTATGACTTTGAATGAGTATGTGGACGTTTTGATTCCACGTGGTGGCGCTGGTCTTATCCAGGCAGTAGTTAAGAATGCTACAGTTCCAGTTATTGAGACTGGTGTTGGAAACTGTCACGTGTATGTAGATAGAGATGCCGATATTGATATGGCAGTAGAGATTGTGTTTAACGCAAAGACTAATCGCCCATCAGTTTGTAATGCAGCAGAAAGTCTTCTAATCCACAAGGATGTGGCAAAGGAAGCGCTAGTTAAGATCAAGAACAAACTAGATGAGAAGGAAGTAGAATTAGTCGGCGACAAAGAAGCCATTGATATTCTAAAGAATTCCGACGAAGTATCTGATGGTTTTGATATAGAAGAAGCTACAGACGACGACTGGGCTACAGAATACTTAGATTACAAGATGAGTGTAAAGATTGTGGATACTTTGGAGGAAGCGATTGAGCATATTTATCAGTACAGCACCGGTCACAGCGAGTGTATCGTGACTGAAAGTATAGATAGAGCAAACGAGTTTATGGATAGAGTGGACTCAGCAGCAGTTTATGTGAATGCTAGTACTAGATTTACAGACGGCGGCGAGTTTGGTTTTGGCGCAGAGATAGGAATTTCAACACAGAAACTCCATGCTAGAGGCCCAATTGGCTTGCCAGAGTTACAATCATTCAAATATAAGATATATGGAAACGGACAAATTAGATAGTTTACATAAAGGTATATATTTATGTAAACTAAAGGCGTTTTTATTTGATAAAAATGCTTAAAAATGGTAAAATATCTTCAGTGACTTAAAAGACAGTACTATTACAGTATTGTCTTTTGTATTTGAATATTAGTTTTATCGAACAAAAGAAGGAAATATCATGAAAAAACTACTATTTATTATCAATCCTAGAGCGGGTTTAAAAAAGAATCCAGGCTTTATTGACGAAGCTGTTGAAGTATTTGAGCAGGCCGGCTATAAAGTTGGAAAGAAATTTACTAAGAAGAGAGCAGATGCTACTGAAATTGCAAGAGACCACGGAAACGACGTAGATCTTATTGTATGTATGGGTGGCGACGGCACTCTAAATGAGGTATTTGAAGGAATGATGGAAGGTGAAGTTAGAACACCTATTGGATACATTCCAGCAGGATCTACCAATGATTTTGCAAACAGCCTAGGACTAGAAACAAAACCGGAAGAAGCAGCTAAGTTTATCGTTAGCCACAAGCCAAGAAAGTTGGATATGGGTGAGTTTAACGGCAGAGCTTTTGCATACACAGCTTCATGCGGTATATTTACAAAAACTTCATACGCTACATCTCAAAAGCTTAAGAATAAATTAGGACACGCAGCATACGTTTTGTCTGCGTCAAAGGAAATATTCCACGTAAAGAAATTAAAGATGAAAGTGGAATTGGAAAATGAAGTAATTGAGGGTAATTATATCTTTGCCGCAATCAACAATGCTACAAAAGTGGGCGGAGTGATGAAGTTAGACGAGAACATGGTAGAGTTTAACGACGGATTGTTCGAGTTGATGCTAATTGAGTATCCAAAGAACCCAGTAGATTTAGCAAAGCTTGTTGGAAAAGTTGCAAAGCAGAGATTCACAGGAAAGATTACACTTATCCAGATTGACAAAGCAAATATCACTATCGCTTCAGATGTTGATTGGTCTTTGGACGGCGAGAAGGAAAAGGGACAAAGTTATATATCATTTAGGGTAATCCCGGATG
>CAMVRH010000008.1 GCA_947169835.1 uncultured Lachnospira sp.
AAACAGAAATCTATTTCAAAGAATACTGAAGAGTCTTACAAAAGAGATTTAACAAAAATGTTTGAGTACATGAAGGTGTCTTCTAAAACAGCACTTGCTAAAGTTAGACAAAAAGACATTGAAAAGTATATCAAGCATTTAAATAAGTTAGGTAGAAAACCAGCTACAATCTCTAGAACGATTGCTTCAGCAAAAGCATTCTTTGCTTATTGTGTATCAGCTGATTTAGTTAAGACTAATCCGGCATCTAACCTAAAGGCACCTAAGATAGAAAAAACTGTGCCAGAGATTTTGTCGGTTAAGGAGATTGATGCATTGCTTAAGCAACCGTCAAAGAATACTCCAAAAGAACTAAGAGACAAATCTATGTTGGAACTTCTCTATGCGACAGGTATGAGAGTAAGTGAGTTAATCGCACTAAAGTTAGAAGACGTAAATATCAAACTTGAATATATAGTTTGTCACAATAGAAAGCAGAACAGGATCATTCCTTTTGGAACAGCTGCTAAAAATGCTTTGACGAAGTATTTGTCTGACGGAAGAGATAATCTGTTGGGTGATAATAAGGATAGTGAAATATTATTCCCTAACTGCTCAGGTGGACAAATGAGTAGACAAGGCTTTTGGAAATTGATTAAGTCGTATGGTAAGAAAGCAGGAATTGGATCTGAACTTACACCACATACATTAAGACATTCATTTGCAGCTCATTTAGTTGAGAATGGTGCAGACTTAAAATCAGTTCAGCAGATGTTAGGACATTCAGATATTTCTACTACACAGATTTATATGAATTCACAAAATACAAGAGTGAGAGAGGTGTATGCAAAAGCACACCCTAAAGCATAAAAAAACAGATTGAGGATTATTCAATCTGTTTTTTATTTAATAGAAAAGGATACCTAGTTGGTATCCTTTTTATTATTAGTCTAATTCGTCAGCAATCTTCTTTAGTAAGTATTCAGTGTCATCCCATCCAATACATGGATCAGTGATTGATTTACCATATGTGTGCTCGTCAATGCTTTGATTACCTTCTTCAATATAACTCTCAATCATAAGACCTTTGATGAAGTCGTGTAAATCATCCGAATGACTCTTGTGATAAAGAACATCTTTTGCAATTCTAATTTGTTCCTTGTATTTCTTACCAGAGTTGTAATGGTTACAATCAACGATAAGAGAAGGATTAGCAAAACCTTTTTCGATGTACTTTGTATAAAGATTTAGCATATCTTCGTAGTAGTAGTTTGGAATTGCTTTACCATCTTTGTCGCAAGCGCCTCTTAGGATTGCGTGTGCAAATGGATTACCAGTAGTTTCCACATCCCATCCTCTGTAAATGAAGTTGTGAGATGATTGAGCAGCTTCGATAGAATTAAGCATAATGCTAATATCACCGCTAGTAGGGTTTTTCATTCCGACAGGAATAAGCATTCCACTTGCTGTTAATCTGTGTTGCTGATCTTCAACACTACGGGCTCCCACAGCTACATATGACAAGCAGTCAGTAAAGTATCTTGTGTTTTCTGGATATAGCATTTCATCTGAGATAGGAAAACCAGTTTCTTCCATGATTTGTACAAACAATGAACGAATAGATAGAAGACCATTAAGCAAATCAGATTCTTTTTCTGGATCTGGCTGATGGAGCATTCCTTTATATCCTTTACCAGTTGTTCTAGGTTTGTTTGTATATATTCTTGGAACAATAAATACTTTATCCTTTATTTCTTCTTGTACTTTAGCAAGTCTGTGAACATAATCTAAAACTGCTTCTGGATTATCAGCAGAACAAGGTCCAATAATAGCCAAAAATCGCTTATCTTCTCCAGTAAATATTTTCTTTAAAGTTTCATCGTTTTCAGCTTTTTTCTGAGCTACTTTTTCAGGCACTGGAAATTGTTCTTTTATCTCTTTTGGCACCGGTAGTTTTCTGTTAAATACACTTCCCATATTTGACCTCCTTTTTTACAATATTTTCTAGCAAGTATACCACAAATATCACCAAAAATGTGAGAAAAATTTATATATTAAAAAAAGCATTAAATTGTTCAAAAATAGGCAATTTTGTAGTATTATATACAGGGTGTGCGCAACTTTAGAATGCGTATATTTGGTGGTAATTATGTTTGGAAAAAATAAAGAGAAAAAAGAGAATACAAAAGAACATAAGCACTCTATGAAGCATGCGAAAGAAGATATTAAAGACTTAGAAAAAAGAGCATCTTCTAGATATCAGAAAGTGAGAGGTTTCTTCAAAGAGACATACAATAAAAGGATTATGTATATGTACATTGTATGTGCACTTGGAGTAACTTTTTTAATTGAAGTTTTAGCGAGAGGATCTCTACTTAAAGGTATTTACTATGTAATTTCTTCTCCATATGTTTTTATTGTTAATGCATTGATTGTCCTTATGACATTATCATTCACATTGTTGCTAAGAAGAAGATTCTTTGGAATGGCATTAATCAGTTTGATATGGATTATTTTTGGTGTAAGCAATTGTATTTTGATGGCAAACAGAGTTACACCTTTTACAGCAGTTGACTTGATGCTTATTGATAGTGCCTTTGACGTGCTCGACAAATATTTTGACTTTTGGCAGATTGTTCTAGTGATTATCGCTTTGATAGCAGCTATTGCTGGAATAGTTTACTTGTGCTTTAAGGCACCAAAAGTTAATCATAAAATTCAGTATGTAAGAAACATAGCAGCCATAGTTATTATATGGGCTATTGGTTTTGGTGCTATACAACTTGGTCTTGGATCAGGACTTATTCCTAGACAGTTTGGTAACTTAAGAGACAGTTATACTTCATACGGTTTTGTATATTGCTTCTCTAATAGTTTGGTTAATACAGGTGTTAAGAAGCCTAAAGATTATTCTGAAGAAGCAATCAGAGCGCTTATTAACGGAAAGACATATCAGAAAGCAAAAGAAAAACCAAACATTCTTTTCTTGCAGTTAGAATCATTCTTTGATTTGAACAAGGTTAAGAAGATTAAGTTGTCACAGAATCCAGTGCCTAACTTTACAAAACTCAGAAAGAAATATCCGAGTGGATATTTAAATGTTCCTGTAGTTGGAGCTGGTACTGTAAATACAGAGTTTGAAACTATGACAGGTATGAACATGGACGACTTTGGCCCAGGCGAGTATCCGTTTAAAACTATTTTGAATAAGAAGTCTTGTGAGAGTATTGCGTTTAACTTAAGACCATACGGCTATAAGACTCACGCAATTCACAACAATACAGCCACATTCTATGGACGTAATCACGTGTTTGCTAATTTAGGTTATGACACGTTCACTTCAATAGAAAACATGGATGAATTAGAAGAAACTCAAAATGAGTGGGCTAAAGATAAGTGTTTGACGAAGTATATTATGGATACTTTGAAATCGACAAAGAAACAGGATTATATATACACAATCTCTGTTCAAGGTCACGGAGCATATCCTTCTGAAGATTTAGGTTCATTTATAAAGGTAAAAGGCATAGAAGATGAAGGGTTGAAAAACCAGTATGAGTATTATGCCACTCAAACATATGAGATGGATGCTTTTGTTAAGGACCTAACAAAGAAATTAAAGAAGTTTAAAGAAAAAACTATTCTAGTAATGTATGGTGACCATTTACCATCACTAGGTATTACTGGAAATGATTTAGAGAATGGCAATGTTTATCAGACAGAATACATTATTTGGTCTAATTTTAAAACAAAGTACACTAATGAAGATTTAGAAGCATATCAGTTAGAGCCAAAGATTTTGAAGGACCTTCATATTACAGAGGGTGAGATAAATAATTATTCTCAAAAGCATAGAAAAGATAAAGATCAAAAAGCCTACTTAGAGGGCTTGCACAAATTAGAATATGATCAGTTGTATGGAAAGAATTTAGCTAACCGTGGAAAGAATCCTTATAAGCCAACTGACTTACAGTTTGGTTTATATGAAGTTAGTGTTAGCTCAATAAATCCAATGCACAATGATGTTGGAACAATATACATTTATGGAAATAACTTTACTCCATACAGCAAGGTTTATATAAATGATGAGAAGTACGACACAATCTACATTGATAGAAATACTTTGATAGTTCAATATCCTGAACTTAAAGGTGGAGATGGATTTGTCGTTAAGCAACAAAACTCTGATACGCATATCTTGTCCGAGACAAAGACGTATACATATGCGGCAGAAGAGACGAATGCCAGAAAGATAAAAGAAACTAAAGCTAAAAAGAAGAAACATAAAAAGAAATAGGTAAAGTATGGATCTAGAATTTAAACTTCAAGTGTTTGAAGGTCCTTTGGACTTATTACTACACTTGATAGAAAAAAACAAAATAGATATTTACGATATTCCGATTGTAGAGATTACAGATCAGTACTTGGAATATGTTAATCAAATGCCTAAAGAAGACTTGGATATGGCAAGTGAGTTTTTGCTTATGGCAGCTACACTAATCGATATTAAGAGTAGAATGCTTCTTCCTAAGGAAGTGGACGAAGAAGGCAATGAGATTGACCCAAGGGCTGAGTTGGTTGAAAAGCTGATTGAGTACAAGATGTATAAACATGCTGCTCAAGAACTTCGAGATATGCAAGTATATGCTGGTAAATCTTTGTACAAGGAAGAGACACTTCCAAAAGAGGTTAAAAAGTATAAACAGCCAGTTGATTTGGATAAACTACTAAAGGATGTAGATCTATCAAAATTAAACGAGATTTTCCAAATGGTTCTTAGACGTCAGGTTGATAAGATTGACCCGGTTAGAAGTAAGTTTGGAACAATCGAAATGGAAGAGGTTAGTCTTCCTGAAAAAATGGAATTTGTTTCACACACTATTAAGACTAAAAAGAAATGTAGTTTTAAACAGTTGTTAGAGAATTCTTCGTCAAAGATAGAGGTGGTGGTTTCATTCTTGGCTATATTAGAGTTGATTAAAGTGGGCGAGATTGAAGTATCACAGGAACATACTTTTGATGATATTTATATTACATCTATAGAATAGGGGTTATTAAGATGGATAACAAAAAAATGAAAGCAGATATTGAATCAATTCTTTTTACAATGGGTGAATCAGTTGAGATACCTGTTATTGCAAAAGCGTTGGAAATTAAATCTGCTGATGTTAGAAAAATTGTAAAAGAACTACAAGATGAATATGAAGAAGATGGTAGAGGTTTAAAGATTATCGAACTAGATAATGCATTTCAAATGTGTACAAAACCTGAAACATATGAATCTTTAATTAAAGTTGCAAAACAGCCAAAGAGACAAGTGCTTACTGATGTTTTGATGGAGACGCTTTCTATTGTTGCATACAAGCAACCTGTTACAAAAACAGAGATAGAAAGAATCAGGGGTGTAAAATCTGACTTTGCTGTAAATAAACTTATCGAGTATCAACTAGTTGAAGAAGTTGGTAGATTAGACGCTCCAGGACGTCCATTGTTATTTGGAACTACTGAGGAGTTCCTAAGAAGATTTGGTGTACAGTCTGCAGATACATTACCAGTATTTGACCCAGATACAATTAATGAAATCAAGTCTGAAGTGGAAGACGAAGTTGTGTTCACTTCAAATGATCAATAAATAGTGAGCGAGGAAAAACTAGGAGAAGAGTTATGAAATTTACGAAGATGCAAGGTTGTGGAAACGATTACGTTTACATCAATGGATTTGTATATGAAATTGATGAACCTGAAGAACTATCTAAAAAAGTAAGTGACAGACATTTTGGAGTGGGTTCAGATGGATTAATTATAATTAATCCATCAAATGAAGCTGACTTTAGAATGAATATTTATAACGCAGATGGATCTGAAGCCAAGATGTGTGGTAACGGAATCAGATGTGTTGGTAAATATGTCTACGACAAAGAAATGACAAACAAAAAGATTGTCACAGTTGAGACATTGTCTGGAATTAAAACTTTGTTCTTATCAGTGAATGATGAAGACAAAGTGGAATCTGTGAGAGTTAATGTTGGAAAACCATCACTTACTCCAGCAGAGATTCCTGTTGTATCTGATAAAGAACAAGTGCTAGATGAATCAATTAAGGTGGCTGGCAAAAAGTTTAAGATGACTTGCGTTTCAATGGGTAATCCACATTGTGTTGTTTTCGTGGATGATGTGGATAACCTTGATATTGAAAAGTATGGTCCAGAGTTTGAAAACAATGAACTATTCCCAGATAGAATAAATACTGAGTTTGTTCAGGTAGTTGATAAAAACCATATTAAGATGAGAGTTTGGGAAAGAGGTTCTGGCGAGACTATGGCTTGCGGAACTGGAGCTAGTGCAAGTGCGGTTGCATCTTATCTTAATGAATTTACTGAAAATGAAGTATATGTTGAATTGCTTGGTGGAACATTATACATCGAGTATGATACAAGCGAGGATGCTGTCTACATGACAGGTCCAGCAGAGATTTCCTTTGAAGGAGAGATTGAAGAATAATGTTAGGTAGATTACTTGAGAGAACTGAATATAAAGTAATCCAAGGTGATACTAATATCGCTATTAATAAACTCTGCTATGATTCTAGAAAAGTAGAAAAGGGCGATGTTTTCGTCTGCATCAAAGGTGCTGGATTTAATGCACATGACTTTGTAGATGACGTGGTGGAAAAAGGTGCTGTAGCTATTGTGGTACAGGAAGATGTAAATGTGCCTGAGAGTGTTACTTTGGTTAAAGTAGAAAACACAAGAAAAGCATTAGCTTATATGTCGGCAGCTTACTTTGACTATCCAGCTGAGCAAATTACAACTATTGGTATTACTGGAACAAAAGGTAAAACTACTACAACATATATGGTTAAATCAGTTCTTGATAGTGTTGGAATCAAAACAGGACTTATCGGAACTATTGGAGCTGTATATGGTGATGAGATAATAAAAACAACTAACACTACACCAGAGTCATTCGTTATTCAAGAGGTGTTTAGAAAAATGGTTGATGCCGGAATGCAGTGTGTAGTTATGGAAGTTTCATCTCAGGCTTTGATGCTTGATAGAGTGGCTGGGTTTACATTTGACTACGGCATCTTTACAAACCTTGAGCCTGATCACATTGGTCCAAATGAACATACAAGTTTTGAGCATTACCTTCAGTGCAAAGCCATGCTATTTAAGCAGTGTAAGCACGCTATAGTAAATATAGATGACAAACATACAAAAGAAATACTAGAAGGCGCTACATGCGATGTTGAAACATATGGCGTTGAAAATGATGCTGACTTTAAGGCAACTAATATTGGACTATTTACAAAGCCAGGAAAACTTTGTGTTTCATATGATTTGACGGGCAAGATGGAAATGCCAGTTGAAATTCATGTGCCTGGAATTTTCAGCGTTTATAACAGTTTGTGTGCGATTGCAATTTGCTCACACTTAACAGATGATAAAGAAGTAATCCAAAAGGCCCTTATAGACATCAGCGTCAAAGGACGTGTAGAGATAGTTAAAGTATCTGACAGATTTGTATTTATGATTGACTATGCTCACAATGCTATGAGTTTGGAGAGTTTGCTTACAAGTCTAAAAGAATACAATCCGAAAAGAATTGTTACTATCTTTGGCTGCGGCGGAAACAGAAGTAAAGACAGACGATATGAGATGGGTGAGGTTTCATCAAAACTTGCTGACTTTACAGTTGTTACTTCTGATAATCCAAGATTTGAAGAGCCAATGGATATCATTAATGATATTTTGATTGGTGTTAAAAAGGCGGACGGCGAATACGCCACAGTGCCTGATAGAAAAGATGCCATTAGATATGCAATCATGAATGCAAAAGATGGCGATATTATAGTTTTGGCCGGCAAAGGTCATGAAGACTATCAAGAAATTAAAGGCGTAAAATATCCAATGGATGAGCGCACGCTAATTAGCGAAGTAATCTCAGAGGATGAGGTTAAAAAAGTATTGTAATCAATTTTTATTATTTATAGAGGCTAGATAATAGAAAGGTTTATTATGTGTGGAATATGTGGATTTGTTGGAAAAGTGAATAATAGCAAAAAGATTCTAAAGACAATGGTAGATAGAATTGCTCACAGAGGTCCAGATGATATGGGAATGTATGTGGATGATTTAGCTGCCCTTGGTCATAGACGTCTTAGCATTATTGACTTAAATCACGGAGTTCAGCCCATGTATAATGAGACTGGTGATTTGGCTATTGTGTTCAATGGTGAGATTTATAATCACCTTGAACTAAGAGAAGATTTGATTCGCAGAGGTCATACCTTTGCAAATGATTCAGACACTGAGTGTTTGATTCACGGATATGAAGAATATGGAAAAGAATTCCTAACAATGCTTCGTGGAATGTTTGCATTTGTTATTTGGGACTCTAAAACTAACACATTGTTTGGTGCCAGAGACTATTTTGGTATCAAACCTTTTTATTATGCAAATGTAAATAATGCATTTGTCTTTGGCTCGGAAATCAAATCAATTTTAGATTTTCCAGGATATGAAAGACAGGTGAATGAAGAAGCACTAGAACAATACTTGAGTTTCCAATATTCAGTTTTACCAGAAACATTCTTTAAAGGAATATTCAAACTTCCAGCTGGACATTACTTTGAATTAAAAGATGGAAATTTAGATATTCATAGATATTTTGATCCAAAGTTAAAACCAAAGAATGACAAGAGTTTAGATGATACAGTTTCAGATATTGAAAAAGTTGTACACGAGACTGTAGATGCTCATATGATAGCTGACGTAGAAGTTGGATCACTTTTATCTAGTGGTGTCGATTCTAGTTATGTTGTTTCAGAATTTCCAGCTGATAAAACATTTACAGTTGGCTTTTTAGATAAACAGAGTAAATACAATGAGATTAGATATGCTGAAGGTTTGGTAGAAGAATTAAATAAGAAGAACTTCAGCAAAACGATTAACAGCGACGAATATTTTAATTCAATTGAGACAGTTATGTACTATATGGATGAGCCTTTGGCGGACCCATCATGTATAGCGCTTTACTTTGTAGATCAAGTGGCGGCTGAACAGATTAAGGTTGTATTGTCGGGTGAAGGAGCAGACGAGTTCTTTGGCGGATACAACATTTATCATGAGCCTATTTCTTTGAAGGGTTATCAGCATATTCCAAAGTTTATTAGAAAAGGTTTAGCTGGTATTGCAAAGTTGCTTCCAAATGTTAAAGGTAGAGATTTCTTGATTCGTGGAAGCAAGAGTGTGGAAGAAAGATTCATTGGAAATGCCAATATGTTCTCTGTGGAAGATAGAGAAAAGCTTCTAAAAACTAAACTTACACATATTGCTCCAAAGGATTTGGTAGCGCATGCATATGAAAAAGCTAAAAACTTAGATGATATTTCTAAGATGCAATATGTTGATATTAACTTCTGGTTACAGGGTGATATTCTGTTAAAAGCAGATAAGATGAGCATGGCACATTGTTTGGAATCTAGAGTTCCTTTCTTGGATATCAAAGTGTTTAACTATGCTAAGAGATTGCCTACTGAGTATAAAGTGAATGACACTGCTACAAAGCGTGCATTTAGAATAGCAGCTAAGAAACATATTCCAGAAAAGACTGCTAATAAAAAGAAATTGGGATTCCCGGTTCCTATCAGAGTGTGGCTTTGTGAAGATGAATACTATAATAAAGTTTTGTCAGTTCTTACAAGCGAAACTGCTGAAAAATATTTCAACACAGACATTCTTGTAAAATTGATGGAAGATCATAAAAATGGAAAAGCAGATAACAGTAGAAGAATTTGGACTGTATATGTTTTCCTTGTTTGGCATAAGGTATATTTCGAGGATGAAAACTTTACGCCAATCAATAAAGAATGGTTAGATAAAAGAGTACAAAAACTATAATTATTAACCCTAGTTTTTACATATAAAAAATGCAATTACTATGGTAAAAAGTTTACCTTGAATATTGACACCTAAAGTATTAGTATAATACTTGGTAAAAATTGGGTCACAGAACAATTTTACATAAATTTTGGAGGGAAAATCGATGAGCAATACAAAGGCAAGAGAGAGAATTAATAATCTTCTTGATGATAACAGTTTTGTAGAAATAGGGGCTCTAGTTAAGGCTAGAAGCACCGATTTTAACGTTAACGAAACTGAAACACCATCAGACGGAGTTGTTACTGGATATGGACTAATAAATGGCGAATTAGTATTCGTTTACAGTCAAGATCCAGATGTACTAGGCGGCTCTATTGGCGAGATGCATGCAAAGAAGATTATGAATATATATGACAAGGCTATTGATATGGGAGCACCTATCATTGGTCTTATTGACAGTTCTGGTTTTAGAGTTCAAGAGTCAGTAGATGCGCTTGAAGCTTTTGGCCAGATTTATTTTATGCAATCAAACGCTTACGGTGTTGTTCCACAGATTACCATGTTATTTGGCGAGTGCGGTGGAGCTTTAAGTGTTTTATCTAAATTATCAGACTTTACATATATGGAAGAAACTAGTGCAAAGTTATTTGTTAATTCACCAAACACTATTGCAGACAACAAGACTGTCGATAGTTCTTCTGCAAAGTACCAGGCAGAAGTTGGTAATGTAGACTTTGTTCTTCCAGAGACTGAAATTTATACAAGTGTTAGAAACTTAATTTCAACTATCCCATCTAACTCATCAGTTCCTGCAGTAGATGTAGATGTGACAGATGATCTAAACCGCGGAGTAGATATAGAAGAAAAAGTATCTAACCCTATTAATGCCATTCAGGAACTATCAGATGATGGTTTTGTTATAGAAGTAAAGAAAGATTTTTCAGAAGATATTGTAACAGCATTTATCAAACTAAATGGTGCAACAATAGGTGTAGTTGCAAATAAAGAATTTGACGGACAAAACAAGTTTACAACTGATGGTCTTAAGAAAGCGTCAGATTTTGTTATTACTTGCGACTCACTTGGACTTCCAATTTTGACTTTGACAAACTGTGAAGGTTTTGACTCAAGTTTTGAGACTGAAAAGGATGGCGTGAGTGAAGCATCAAACCTCGTATTTGCTTTCTCAAATGCTACAGTTCCAAAGGTTAACTTGATAGTTGGCAAAGCTGTTGGAAGTGGATATATGATTATGAATTCAAAAGCTTTGGGTGCTGATATGGTTTATGCTTGGCCTAAGGCAAAGGTTTCAGTTATGGAACCTAAGAAAGCCGCTGAGGTTATGTATGGCGACAGCAGTAAGGTGAGCGAATTTGATAAACTTCAAGGTAACATTCAAAATGTAGCTGCTAGAGGTTATATTGATTCAATTATTGAACCAATTGATACTAGAAAATACCTAATTGGAGCATTTGAGATGCTTTATACAAAGGAGATCTAAGATGAAACGAATTTTATATCTTTCTTGCATTTGTATGGCATTATGCTTGTGCCTAGTAGGATGTAAGAAAAATAATGATAAAACTGCATATGATGAAAAAGATCTTCGTGAAATACAGATTAATCTTGTGGCAAATGCTTATGAGAAAAATCCTAAGTTATATGAACAGACTAGACAAATTGACGAAACTAAGTATGCGCTAGATCAAGAAAGATTAGAGAAAAAACTAGAAGACACTGTTAAGAAATTTCACAAAGAGTGTGGCAAGATTAAATCCATCAAGAAGGATACAGAGTGTAGCTATGTAAATGGTGAGATCAATGTAACAACTACACTTGATTGTACAAAGAGAGATGCCACAGTTACATCATTGTATAAATTCGATGAAGAGAATCACAATGCAATAACATTATATGAAATGACATTTGACGCTAAATATTCTACAGGTGAAAAACTAGCTCAAGCTGGTTCAAACACTTTGATAGGTATGGGAACTGTATTTGCAGTTTTGATATTCATCTTCTTAGTGATTTCATGTTTTAACTTATTCCCTAAAGTTAAAAAGATAATTAAAAGAAAGAAAAAGATGGATACGGGACCTAGATCATTTGATACGGTTCAAAAGCCAAAAGAGGAAGTGGATGATAGCGAACTAGTGGCAGTAGTCACAGCAGCCATCGCATCACTAGAGAAAAAATCTACAGATAGTTTTGTAGTTAGATCAATAAAGAGAAGATAATAAGTATTTTGGAGGAAAACAAAATGAAGAGTTATACAATTACAGTAAATGGAAAAGCTTATGACGTAACAGTTGAAGAAAAAGGAGAAGTTGCTAGCGCACCAGTTAGTGCACCAGGACCAGCAGCTCCACCAGTAGAAGCACCTGCACCAGTTGCATCTGGAAACGATGGTGATGTTCAAATCAAGGCTCCAATGCCAGGTAAAGTTATGTCTATAAAGATTAAGGCAGGAGAGCAAGTAAGCAAGGGCGATACTATTATGGTATTTGAAGCTATGAAGATGGAAAACTCTGTTGTAGCTCCACAGGACGGTACAATTGCTAGTATCAAGGTAGAAGTTGGTAGTGAGTTTGAATCAGGCGCAGTTCTTGCGACTATGTAATTAGAAGACTAATAATATTTAGTCTTTGGAGGTACTTATGAATTTTACAGAAACACTGGATAACCTAGTTAATCAGACAGCGTTTTTAAACTTGTCTGTGGGCAATTACATTATGATTGCCATTGCTTGTGTTTTCCTATTTCTTGCAATAAAAAAAGGATATGAACCATTATTACTTGTTCCTATAGCTTTCGGTATGCTTTTAGTTAATATCTATCCTGATATTATCAAGGCACCAGTAGGTGAAGATGGAACAGGCGGTTTGTTATATTACTTCTTCAAACTTGATGAATGGAGTATATTGCCATCACTTATCTTTATGGGTGTTGGTGCTATGACAGACTTTGGACCACTTATTGCTAACCCTAAGAGTTTCTTGTTAGGTGCAGCGGCACAGTTTGGTATTTACGGTGCATATTTCTTTGCTATATTTATGGGATTTGGTGGAAAGGCAGCTGCAGCCATCTCAATCATTGGTGGTGCAGACGGACCTACATCTATTTTCCTAGCCGGTAAATTAGGACAGACGGCGTTACTTGGACCGATTGCGGTGGCGGCATATTCGTATATGTCCCTGGTTCCTATCATACAGCCACCTATTATGAAACTTCTTACAACCGAGAAGGAAAGAAAAATCAAGATGGAACAACTTCGTCCAGTTAGCAAACTAGAAAAGATTTTGTTCCCTATAATCGTTGCGATTGTAGTTTGTATGATTCTTCCAACTACAGCACCACTTGTTGGTATGTTAATGCTTGGTAACTTGTTTAGAGAATCAGGAGTGGTACGTCAGTTACAAGATACTGCGTCAAATGCTCTTATGTATATAGTTGTTATCTTGCTAGGTACATCAGTAGGTGCGACCACAAGTGCAGAGGCCTTCCTAAATGTAAGTACAATCAAGATTGTAATTTTAGGTTTGTTGGCATTTTGTATTGGTACAGCAGCTGGAGTATTGTTTGGTAAGATTATGTGCGTGGCTACACGAGGTAAGGTTAATCCACTTATTGGATCTGCTGGTGTATCTGCCGTTCCAATGGCAGCCAGAGTTTCACAGAAAGTGGGAACAGAAGCGGACCCATCAAACTTTTTATTGATGCATGCTATGGGACCTAACGTGGCTGGTGTTATTGGAACAGCCGTGGCAGCCGGTACATTTATGGCAATTTTTGGTATATAAAATAATTTTAAAATAAACGAGGGAAAATTATGGCTAAGAAAATCAAAATAGTAGAAACAGCATTAAGAGATGCTCATCAGTCTTTGATAGCAACTAGAATGCCTACAGAGGAGATGCTTCCAATTGTCGACAAAATGGACAAGATTGGATATCACGCTGTAGAGTGTTGGGGTGGAGCTACATTTGATGCTGCACTTAGATTCTTGAAAGAAGATCCATGGGTAAGATTAAGAAAGTTACGTGATGGATTTAAGAATACTAAACTTCAAATGTTGTTTAGAGGTCAAAATATTTTGGGATACAACCATTACCCAGATGATGTGGTTGAGTATTTCACACAGAAATCAGTTTCAAACGGAATTGATATTATCAGAATCTTTGACTGTCTAAATGACTTGAGAAACTTAGAGACTGCTGTAAAGGCTGCGAAGAAAGAAGGAGCTGAAGCTCAGATTGCATTATCATACACTTTAGGTGATGCTTACACATTAGATTATTGGAAAGACATTGCTAAGCGTATTGAAGATATGGGTGCAGACTCACTTTGTGTAAAAGATATGGCAGGACTTCTTACTCCATATGCAGCAACAGAGTTAGTTAAT
>CAMVRH010000009.1 GCA_947169835.1 uncultured Lachnospira sp.
TCAGTTACATTTTACCAAAAATACAGCAAATAAACAATAAAAATAGGTTACATAAAAAAGTACCCCTCCAGTCTCCTGAAGGGGTATTTTTATATCATTTTTTTATTCAACTTGCGCTAATTTTGCTGCCTGATCTGCTGCTATACAACCATCAATCAACTCTTCGATATCACCGTTTAGAATCTGCTCTAATCTGTGCGATGTAAGTTTGATTCTGTGGTCTGTAACACGTCCCTGTGGGAAGTTGTAAGTTCTAATCTTTTCTGATCTATCGCCTGAACCAATCTGGCTCTTTCTAGCTGCAGATTCTTCATCCTGTTTCTTCTGGCACTCTAGTTCGTATAGTCTAGCTCTAAGTACTTTCAAAGCCTTGTCTTTGTTTTTAAGCTGTGACTTTTCATCCTGACATGAAATAACGATTCCAGTAGGGATATGTGTAAGTCTAACAGCTGAGTCTGTAGTATTTACGCACTGTCCACCGTTTCCTGATGCTCTAAACACATCGAATCGGCAATCATTCATATCAATTTCAATATCTACTTCTTCTGCCTCTGGCATTACTGCTACTGTGGCTGTAGATGTATGAATACGTCCACCTGACTCAGTAACCGGGATTCTCTGTACACGGTGAACTCCACTCTCGTACTTAAGCTTTGAGTATGCACCGTTACCGTTAACCATAAAGACTACTTCCTTAAAACCTCCCACTCCATTTTCATTTAGTGAGATAAGTTCAGTCTTCCATCCCATGTTGTCGGCATACATACAGTACATTCTATATAGTTCTGCGGCAAATAGAGCAGCTTCATCGCCACCTGCTCCGCCACGAATCTCAACTACTACGTTCTTGTCATCATTTTCATCTTTTGGAAGAAGCAAAATCTTTAACTCATCTTCTAACTGAGCCTGACGTTCTTTCGCCTCGTTCATTTCTTCTTTGGCGAGGTCTTTTATCTCGTCATCAGACTCTTCATCTAGAATCATTAAACTCTCATCAATAGTCTCTTTGCATTTTTTGTACTCTTCAAAAGCCTCGACTATTGGCTCGAGGTCACTTTGCTCTTTCATCAATTTTCTATACTTGTTTTGATCATTAACTACTTCTGGCTTAGTAAGCTGCTCATTTATTTCGTTAAATCTCTCAACAATCGCTTCTAACTTGTCAAACATAATATCTTTCCTTTCAATCTCTAATTAATGGTTACTATATTATATTTGCCCAGCTAACCTTTCTTTGCGTAAATTACTCTATCATTCATCGCTAAATCCTTTTTGACTACTATGTCTTTGTAGCCGTTTTCCTTTAGTATATTTGAAACTTCTTCGGCCTGGTCAAAACCAATTTCAAAGAAGATCAATCCATTTTCATTCAAATAATCTTTTGCCTTTTTTGTTATTGCCTGGTAAAAGTCCAAACCACTCTCTCCACCATCTAACGCTAGGTGTGGATCGTGCATTTTTACTTCTTCTTCCAAGTTCTCAATTTCTTCTGTTCTGATATATGGAGGATTTGAAACAATAACGTCAAACTTTCCCTCAATATTTTCAAACAAATCGGACTCTACAAAGGTAACATCTGTCTGATTGAGTGTATTGTTTTCCCTTGCTATGTCTAGTGCATCTTTTGAAATGTCTGCTGCCACAACCGTTGCATTGTCACACATATCACTGATAGTGATTGCGATACATCCAGAACCTGTACACATATCTAGAACATTTAAGAAACTATCACCCACATACTTTACTACTTCATCCACCAAGATTTCAGTATCAAATCTAGGAATCAAAACATTCTCATTAACTTTAAATGTAAGTCCCATAAATTCAGTCTCGCCTATTATGTGTTGAAGAGGAATGTGGTTTATTCTTTTTTCAACTGCTTCTTCTATTTGATCGGCCTGAACTTTACTAAGTTGCATATCTTGATTTGCAAAGTATTCGCTTTTTTTAATATCAGCAAAATGCTCTAAAAGAAGCCATATATCAACTGATGCGTCTGAAATACCAGCCGCATCAAGTTTATCTGTATTTTCTTTTACAAAATCTCTAACTAAAATTTCCAATTGAATCCTGATCCTGTATTGTTGTCTCTCTTTGGCAAATCATGAGGTTCAGGTCTAACGTAAGACTGAGGTCTAGGAGTAGGTTTTCTTCTAGTTCTAACTTCCACTCCGTTATCTTCTAGATAAGCTTCCCAGTCAAATACTGCCTCTGTAGCCTCAATAGCCACTTCAATCATATCGTCAGAAGGTTCTCTTGTAGTAATCCTTTGCATCCAAAGTCCCGGTTTGCTCAAGATATCTACAAACAAATTATCCTTTGACCCAGCCAATCTAATAAACTCGTATGAAAAGCCGGCAATCACTGGAACTAATAAAACTCTGATTCCATATCTTAGGAAAATGTTTTCCGGTCTAACTAGCAAGAAAACAATAATACTTATTAAGATAATTACAAATAAGAAACTTGTTCCACATCTTTTATGGAATCTAGAACTACTTCTAACATTTTCTACATTTAGTTCTTTTCCTGTTTCAATACAATTAATACACTTGTGCTCAGCACCGTGGTACATATATGTTCTTCTAATATCTTTTATTAAAGCAGTTAGTGCCAAATAAAGAATAAAGATAAGAACTTTCAATATACCCTCAATAATAGGCACTCTTTGCTTTGTGACCCAAGAAATATGTCTTTCCATAATATCTGCTATAAACAATGGAAGAATCATAAATAGGGCTATCGCCAAAATAGCAGAAATTGCAATTGTAAATCCAATAATAAACTTTTCAGCCTTCTCGCCAAACTTTTTATTAAGCCAGTTTTCAAACTTGTCTGGCTCTATTTCTTCTTCATCTAAAAACTGTGAAGAATAAGTTAGTGCTCTTATTCCTAAAACCATAGAATCCCATAGTTTAAAGATTCCTCTTACAAAAGGTATCCTAGCTAAAACGTTTTTCTCTGCTATATCTTTATGCGCACCAACTCTGCAGTCGATTTCTTTGTCGGCTGCTCTCACGGCTACTGCATATTTATCTTTATTTCTCATCATTATGCCTTCAAGTACGGCTTGTCCACCAATACCTGAACAAGGTAGTCTTTTTTTCATCTGACAACTCCTTAAAGATATTAAAAAGAAAATGGGTTGAGAAAACATCTCAACCCGTAATCTTTAATCTTATTTGATACCATACTTCTTATTGAACTGGTCAACTCTACCACGAGCTGTAACAGCCTTCTGCTGTCCTGTATAGAAAGGATGACACTGTGAACAAATTTCCACGTGAATATCTTCCTTAGTAGAGCCAGTTACAAATGTGTTACCACAGTTACATGTAACTTTTGCTTCATGGTATTCTGGATGAATTCCTTTTCTCATTTTTTTCACCTCTTCGAATAATATATGAATTTTGGCTTATGCCAATTACTTGCCTTGAAATATCGAATATCCCGAACTTAGTTCGACAATTCAATAGCCAAGTTATTATAGCATAGGAGTATTTTCTATGCAACACTTATTTTAAAGCTAAAAACGGGTTATTTTTTAGCTATAGACTTAACTCTTTGGACGAATTCGTCGTTGTTTTTAGTCTTGGCAAAAGTGTCCACAATCTGCTCTAATGCTTCTTCTTTTCTCATGCCACTCATCTCTTTTCTAATGAAGTTAGCGGCAAATACTTCATCATCTGATAGCAACAAATCTTCTCTTCTAGTACTTGATTTTGCTATATCGATAGCTGGGAACAATCTTCTCTCAGATAGTGCTCTATCAAGAACAAGTTCCATATTACCAGTACCCTTAAATTCCTCGTACACTACATCGTCCATCTTACTTCCAGTATCAACTAACGCTGTAGCTAGCACTGTAAGACTTCCGCCCTCTCTCATAGTTCTGGCTGCGCCAAAGAACTTCTTAGGCATATGTAGTGCTGCTGGATCAAGACCACCTGATAGTGTTCTACCGCTTGCATTTACTGTTAAGTTGTAAGCTCTTGCAAGTCTTGTAATACTATCTAGAAGAATTATTACATCTTTGCCGTGCTCGACCAATCTCTTTGCACGCTCAAGCACCATCTCTGATACTTTCTTGTGATGCTCTGGTCTCTCGTCAAATGTTGAGTGAATAACTTCAACATTATCTCCCTGAATAGCCTCTTTAATATCAGTAACTTCCTCAGGTCTTTCATCTATCAAAAGAATAATTATTTCCATCTCTGGATTATTCTTAAGCACTGCTTTTGCTGTCTCTTTCAAAAGTGTAGTTTTACCTGCCTTTGGCGGAGACACAATCATACCTCTTTGGCCTTTACCAATCGGACAAATCAAATCGACCATTCTCATAGCGATACTGTGTCCGTCAGTCTCTAGCGAGATTCTCTCATGAGGGAACACTGGTGTTAGATCGTCAAAACTTGGTCTGTTTATAACCTTATCCAAACTTTCGCCGTTTACTTGATCTACATAGTAGATGGCGCCAAAGTTCTCTCCTTCTCTCTTAGGACGAACACGGCCTGTCACATAGTCACCAGTCTTAAGTCTAAATCTTCTAATCTGTGACTGCGCAACATATACATCATCATCGCCCGACAAATAGTTGTCAGATCTTAAGAATCCGTAACCATCCTGGCAAACTTCCAAAATACCTGTAGTAGTCTCGCCATTTTCGTTTGGCACTTCATCTTTGTGAGTGATTCCATCATCCTTTGAATCAAGTTCAGCTAGCATATCCACTAACTGCTGCTTGCGAAGTGTTGATACACCCTTTATTCCTTTTTCTTTTGCAATCTCTCTTAATTCGCTTACTGGTAGAGCTGATAATTTTTCTTTCATATTAACTCCTTCGGGTTACTTACCCAGCTTTTCAATTATGTATTGATATATTTCCTGACTGTTATCTTTTGTATCAAATGCGCCACACATGTGAGATGCTGTTTCTCTGTCTGGTGCCGCTATATTAATCTCGATTAGTGTTCCGTCACCTTCTTTTACTTGGCAATGAACAATGTAATCTCCGTTTGATGCCTGGTAGTAATCAGATGTAGTTCCGATTTCGTTACGAAGTTCATATTTGTTTTCAATCAAATACATATCAACCTCGTCCACGATAGAGTTAGAAATCTTGTTCTCAAAGAACTTCAAACTCTCTCTACCCTCTGCACTCAAGTGATAGTAAGTGGTGTTTCTGTTTTCGTTTGAGAAAACAAATCCCGCCTCTATCAACTCATTCAAACACTTCTGCACTGTGAAATAGTTTGTGTACTCATTCTCAGTAAAGAACTGTGTAATCTGTGAGTTCGTCAAAGGGAAATCCACCTTGTCCAACATGTGCATTATTATTAACTTGTAAAGTACGACCATGTCTAATGCCATAACTAATCCTCGCAAATCTGTTCTATTAAATCTAATATTTCATCCTTGCCCTGCTTTGTAACCGCCGAGAAAGGAATAACAATAGTGTCTTTCACAACCCCTAAGCTTTCTTTAAGTATTTTAAGATTCTTTTGAACCTGACTTCTCTTTAGCTTATCTAACTTTGTGGCAATAATGATTGGATAAAAGCCCATCTCCAACATCCACTCATACATCTGTTTGTCATTCTTTGATGCCTCGTGTCTAATGTCCACAAGCAAAAAGACTGCACGAAGTTGCTCGGATGTGTTTAGATAGTTTTCTATCATTACACCCCATTTTTCTTTTTCTGATTTTGAAACTTTGGCATATCCATATCCAGGCAAGTCCACAAAGTATAGCTCTTTGTTTATATTGTAGTAATTAATAGTTTGGGTTTTTCCAGGGGAAGATGATGTCCTGGCTAGAGCCTTTCTGTTTACAAGGCCATTGATAAGGGATGATTTTCCAACATTGGACTTACCAGCAAAAGCTATCTCAGGCATAGTGTTATGAGGTAGCTTGCTAGTAACTCCACATACAGTTTCTAATTCTGCATTTTTAACTTTCATTATTTTTCCTTTAGAGCATTCTTCAAAACTTGGTTCATAGTCTTAACAAACACGATCTCAAGTCCATCAGTAATCTCTTTGTCTAGTTCTAAAACTTCTGGTTTATTCTTAAATGGCACCAATACTTTCTCTATTCCTGCATTCTTTGCAGCGAGAAGTTTTTCTTTGACGCCGCCTATTGGCATAACATCGCCGCGAAGGTTAATCTCACCAGTCATAGCAACTTTGCAGTCCACTTTTATATTTGCAACTGCTGATAAAAGCGCTGTCGCCATAGTAATACCAGCTGAAGGACCGTCCTTTGGTACTGCTCCTTCTGGCACGTGAATGTGAATGTTGTGCTCTGCAAAGTAATCTTTGTCCACGCCGTACTTTGATGCGATACTTCTTACATATGTAAGTGCGATCTCTGCAGACTCTTGCATAACATCACCTAACTGACCAGTAATCTTAAGCTTACCTTTGCCTGGCATAGTGTTTACTTCTATCTGAAGTGTAGTTCCACCGACAGGTGTCCAAGCAAGACCTCTCACAATACCAACATCGTCTTTCTTGTTTGCCATTTCCACGTCAAACTTCTTGCGACCAAGGTACTTAGTGATATTCTTGTCTGTCACCTTCATGCTCTTCTTGCCATCTTTCTCGATACCCTTAGCAGCGATACGACAAATCTTTGCAATCTCTCGCTCTAGCTGTCTAACACCAGACTCTCTAGTGTAGTAATCAATAATAGCATTTATAGCATCACCAGTAATATCAAGCTGGCTACTTGTTAAGCCATGTTTCTCTAGTTGTTTTTTAATCAAATGCTCTGTAGCAATATGATACTTCTCATTTGAAGTGTAACCACTCACCTCAATGATTTCCATTCTATCAAGTAGTGGTTCTGGAATAGTATCTCTGTTGTTTGCTGTTGCAATAAACAATACATTTGATAAATCAATTGGAACTTCCAAATAGTTATCTCTAAATGCAAAGTTTTGTTCAGAGTCCATAACCTCAAGCAAAGCCGATGCAGGATCTCCATGCATACTGCGTCCTAACTTATCAACCTCGTCAAAGAGAATTAAAGGATTTCCACTCTTGCAGTTTTTAAGTCCAACTGCCACTCTACCTGGCATAGCACCAACGTAAGTCTTTCTATGTCCACGGATTTCTGATTCATCATCCACGCCACCTAAACTGATTCTCACATACTTTTTATTTAAAGCTTCAGCCACTGATTTAGCGATAGATGTCTTACCAGTACCCGGAGGACCAACTAGACATACGATTGGGCTGTTTCCATCTTTCTTTGTAAGATTTCTAACTGCCAAGAATTCAATCATACGCTCTTTAACTTTATCTAGACCATAGTGGTCTCTATCTAATATAGCCTGAGCATTATCTAAATCAGGATTTTCTTCTGTCATATTGTTCCATGGCATTTCAAGCATAGTGTCTAGATATGTCTTGATGACATTTCCTTCCACTCCGTTGTTACCATAGTTTTTAAATCTAGCAAGTTCCTTTAGAAGTTTTTCTTTGACGTAGTCTTCTGCATTGAGATTTTTGATTTTCTCTTCCATCTCGTCTGCTTCAGACATATAGTCATCGCCCAACTCTTCGCGGATAACTTGCATCTGTTCTCTTAAGATGTGCTCTCTCTGAGCCTTATCAAGGCGCATTTTAACCTTTTCTACAATCTCGCCACGGATTGAGTTAATCTCATTTTCCGTCTTCAAGAACTTAGAAATGAAAATAAACTTTTCTAAAGTACTCTCCTCTTCTAGGAAAGTTTGTTTAAGTTTATAGTCAAGCGGGATTCTTCTAATAACTTGAGTCATTAACTCATTTAGATCAGCGATGCTCAAAAGTTGTTGGAGAGTTTTTGTAGAAAATTCATGAGAATAGGAATCGTAATCTTTTAAGATATCTTGCAATTCTCTCTTGAAAGCTTCTTTCTTAATGTCGTCCAAGTCATCGTCTGTCTCTTCTCTTACAACGACTTCTGCCTCGTAGTGAGTTCCAACATTATCGAAAGTTAAAACTTCCGCCTTTTCTATTGCTTCAACCATTACCCTTACTACATCTTCAGGTAACTTATTCATTTGTTTTACTTTTACTACAGTTCCAACTTTGTAGATTGATTCAAAGTTAGGAGTTTCCTCCTTAGGGTCTTTTTGTGCTACCACAAACAAGTTCTGACCCTTTTGCATAGCAACTTCTGCTGCATTGATTGATGTCTCTCTACTTATGTCGAAATGCACTGTAGTGCCCGGCAAAATTGTTAACCCTCTTAAAGGTATAGCCGGAATTAAATATAATTTTTCTGACATATTATTCCTCTATGCTGATTTATTTGATTTCTTACTTTTTGTTTTTGAATTGTATTTCAATTCTGGTTCTGCACCATCATTAATAACTTCTTCAGTGATAATGCACTCTTTAATAGTCTCATCTGATGGTGTCTCATACATTGTGTTCATAACTGCTGCTTCTAGGATAGAACGAAGTCCTCTGGCTCCAGTCTTTCTATCAACTGCTTTCTTTGCGATAGCATCTAGCGCTCCTTCAGTAAATGTAAGTTTTACATCATCTAGTTCAAACAATTTTTCAAACTGTTTAACAAGCGCATTCTTTGGCGTTGTCAAAATTTCTTTCAACGCATCTTCATCTAAGAAGTCTAGTGACACTGTAACTGGCACACGACCGATAAACTCTGGAATAAGTCCAAACTTAGTCAAGTCTTCTGGCATAACTTGCTTGAACAATTCGTCTGTCTTAGCATCAGTCTTTTCTTTGATTTCAGAACCAAATCCAATACTACTCTGATCTAGTCTAGTCTCGATAATCTTGTCTAGACCGTCAAAGGCTCCGCCACAAATAAACAAAATGTTTGATGTGTTAATTGGAATCAATTCCTGCTGTGGATGCTTTCTTCCACCCTGTGGTGGCACTGAAGCATCTGTGCCTTCAATTATTTTAAGTAGCGCCTGCTGAACGCCTTCGCCGGAGACGTCTCTAGTAATTGAAACATTCTCTGACTTCTTTGTGATTTTATCAATCTCATCGATATAGATAATTCCGTGCTCTGCACGCTCTACATCGTAATCTGCTGCTTGGATAATCTTTAGCAAAATATTTTCCACATCTTCGCCCACATAACCAGCCTCAGTAAGTGTAGTCGCATCTGCTATAGCAAATGGAACATTCAATACTTTAGCTAATGTCTGTGCAAGATATGTCTTACCACTACCTGTTGGTCCAAGCATCAAGATATTTGACTTTTGAAGTTCAACATCTAAGTCTTTTCCTGACAAAACTCTTTTGTAGTGATTGTAAACTGCCACAGATAAAACCTTCTTAGCTTCTTCCTGACCAATAACATAGTCATCTAGGAACTCTTTAATTTCCTTAGGCTTTAAAAGATTGATATCTTCAGTTTTCTTTTCTTCTTCAGGTGTGGCATATAGTTCTTCTTCCACTATGCCTGCACATATCTCAACACATCCATCACAAATGTATGTGTCATTAGGACCAGCAATAAGTCTATTTACTTGGTCTCTTGTTTTTCCACAAAATGAACAAACAGGAATTTCGTTCTTTGTATCTTTTTTTGACATTTATTTGTCTCCTTAAAAACGATTTATAAATGGCATATAAGGCACCACTAATGCGGTGCCTTAAAATTATTATTTTCTGTCTTTGATTACTTCATCTACTAAGCCGTAATCTTTAGCTTCGTCTGCGCTCATCCAGTTATCTCTGTCAGTGTCTTTCTCTATTACGTCTAACTTCTGGCCTGTGCAGTCTGCCAAGATTTCATTTAACTTTTTCTTAGTATTTAGGATGTGCTCTGCTGCTATTTCGATTTCACTAGCTTGTCCCTGAGCACCGCCCATTGGCTGATGAATCATCACTTCTGCATTAGGAAGTGCGTATCTCTTACCCTTAGCTCCGCTTGCAAGTAAGAATGCACCCATGCTAGCAGCCATTCCAATACATGTAGTTGATACGTCACACTTAACATAGTTCATAGTATCGTATATAGCCATACCAGCTGTTACTGATCCGCCAGGACTGTTAATGTACATGTGAATGTCTTTTCCTGGATCTTCAGATTCTAGGAACAATAACTGTGCAACTACTGTACTAGCTACTGCATCATTTATCTCTTCACCAATAAAAATGATTCTGTCTTTTAATAATCTTGAATAAATATCGTATGAGCGCTCTCCTCTTGAGTTCTGCTCAATTACGTAAGGTATTAATGCCATAATCTACCTCCTATTATTTTGCTTCGTTTACAATTAACTCCGCTGCTTTTCTGATACAAATATCTTTCTTGATGTTTTCTCTGTCTTCATCTCTTAGCATTTCGTTAATCTTTTCAACTTCCATGCCGTACTGTTCAGACATCTTCAAAATCTCATCATCTACATCTGCATCTTTTGCTTCGATATTCTCAGCATCTACGATAGCTTCTAGTACTAGACTACTCTGAACTCTAGCTTCAGCCTGTGGCTTAACCTGCTCTTTCATCTGCTCTAGTGTAGAACCTGTCATCTGCAAATACTGCTCAAAAGCAATACCCTGCATCTGCATATTTCTAGCAAACTCTTCTACCATCTGATCGCAAGCTGTATCGATCATCTTTTCTGGAATGTCCATCTTAGAATCTTTGACGATTGCTTCAATAATTCTGCTCTCAGTTTCTCTAGCAGCCTCATTCTCTTTTGCTTCTGTAAGTTTCTTTCTGATATCTTCTTTATATTCTTCTAGAGTATCGAACTCTGAAACTTCCTGAGCAAACTCATCATCTATTTCTGGATATTCTTTAACTTTGATTTCTTTAATCTTAACTTTGAATAGTGCTGGCTTACCTGCTAGCTCTGCAGCCTGATACTGCTCTGGGAAAGTAACGTTTACATCTACTTCATCTCCCACTTTCTTACCAACTAGCTGATCTTCAAATGTATCGATAAATGAGTGTGAACCAATAACTAGTGGATAATCTTCACCCTTACCACCTTCGAATGGCTTGTCATCTACAAAACCTTCAAAGTCGATAATAGCCTGGTCACCATTTTCAATCTCTTTGTCGTCAGCAGCTACTAATCTAGCGTTCTGCTCTTTATCCTGGTTTAATCTGTTTTCGATATCTTCGTCAGTTACTTCTGCTTCCACCTTTTCAACCTTAACACCTTTGTACTTGCCAAGTTTAACTTCTGGCTTAAGTGTTACGATTGCTTCAAACTCCATAGGGTTTCCAGCAGCAATCTTTGTAACCTGGATTTCAGGTCTAGCTACGATTTCAAGTCCAGATTCCTTTGCAGCTTCTGCGTAAGCTTCTGGGATTACTGCGTTTGCAGCATCATCGTAGAATACTCCCACGCCGTAAACTTTTTCAATCATTTCGCGTGGAACTTTACCCTTTCTAAATCCATCAACTTTGAATCTGTCTTTATTCTTTTCATACGCCTCGTCAATAGCTTTATCAAAGTCCTCTGCAGGCACTTCAATAATTAACTTAGCTTCGTTATCCTTTGTTTTTTCTACTTTAAAACTCATCTTAAAATTCCTCCTTATATTAACAAGTTTTACTTGAAATATTCTTTATTATTATGCCCGTAAATAAAGGGGCACGCAGACAATTATTATATCATACTTGGATGGCATCTGCCACTTGTTTTGCAGTGTCTTCGTCCACCAAATAACTAATAATTTCTAGTCCTTCCTCGAGGGCTACTCCTAGTCCTCTTCCTGTGATGAAATTAGCATCTCTTACTACTCTGCCGCCGTATTCTTTGCATTCGAATTCATCTTCAAATGTTGGGTAGCTAGTAGCCTTTTTATCCTTTAGTAAGCCTAGATGGCTGTAGATAGTTGGCGCTGCACAAATAGCTGCCAAAAGTTTTCCTTGTTCGTTGTATTTCTTGATTTCTTCAATCAATTTATCGCACGCCTCTAGATTTGGTGTTCCTGGAATTCCGCCAGGTAGGAAAATACAATCTCCCTCGTCAAAGTTAATCTCATCTATAGTGGTATCAGCCATAATCTTTATTCCATGTGATCCTTCCACCATTAGGTCGTCTTTGATTGAAACCATAACCACATCTAACTTCTTAGTTCTGCGTAGTAAGTCGATTACCATCAAAGCTTCTACTTCTTCCAAACCATCTGCTAAAAATGCATAAACTTTTTTCATTTTTCATTTCCAACCCTAAAGAGGGTTTTTCCTTTCTTTTTTAATCCATTTGCTCTATATTGTACCACAACGATTAATAATTTATCAGTTATATATGATAGTTTTATTGCAATAATGTAAAATAAATATTAATATTAAGTAAATTGTTAACATTTAGGAGTTACTATGAATAACGTTGAGATTGAGAGAAAATTTAAGATAAAGTCTTTGCCGGATAATCTAGATCAGTATAAGTCTTGTACTATCGAGCAGGCATATGTTTGTACAGCGCCTGTCATTCGCGTCCGCAAGCAAGATGATAATTATATTTTGACCTACAAAGGCGGTGGTATGATGGCTCGCTCTGAGTATAATCTCCCCCTCGGCAAAGAAGGTTATGAACATATGTTAAATAAAGCCGATGGAAATATAATCACTAAGACTAGATACTTTATTCCACTAGAAAATGCTTTAACTGCTGAGTTGGATGTGTTTGAGGGAATGTTTGAAGGATTAGTCTTTGTGGAAGTGGAATTTGAATCTGTAGATGAAGCTACTGCCTTTGTTCCACCGGAATGGTTTGATGAGGATGTAACTGATGATAGACGATATCACAATAGCTACTTATCAAAACTAGAAAAATTTGATATAAACGATTTTAAATAATATTGGGTGCGCTTAAAGAAAAGCGCACTTTTTATTTGTCATTTGGAATAAACTTAAAAACAGAATATCTCTGTGGAGTCATACTCATAAAGAAACCTTTTCTAAAATATGAGATTCCTCGTTTTTGCAAATGCCATCCTTCTCTATTGTCCAAGAAATCGCCAAGGAATTGATCTACATAGAAATACACATTTGTCTCTTGTTTTAATTCTTTTTCTAACTTTAGTAGGTATTCTTTGAAGAGTTCGGTCTCAAATGGTCTTGCCAAAAATATATCCGTATACTCTCCCATATCTATCTTAAATGCATCACCACATATAATCTCGACATTATCGTAAGGCTCAGACCAAGTTTTTGCTATATCTGCCACTTCTTCATTTAATTCTATACCAACTAGTTTGCACTTTGCTTTCTGGCGCAAAAGAGCCGCTAGCACTCTTCCTTTGCCGCAACCGACATCCACAAATTTTGAATTCTCACCTAAACTATCGATATCTACAATATCCTCTACCACTTTGTATGGTGTAGCTGTAGAGCCAGTTGCTCCGTGGCTATCCCTAAATTTAGATGGGACATACTTTCTCAAAGACATTTTACAAACCTTCTTATCTCTCATTGCATCACGAAGAGACACTGGCTTCATAAGAATAACTGCCAATATCTTCATCAGTTTGTTTTTATACATTTTCTTTTTGTAAAATGAATCTTTAAGTCTACCCATATTACCTCTTTTTAATCTATTTCATTATACCAAAAGACCACCTACATTTGTAGATGGTCTTTGATGCAGGTGACAGGAGTTGAACCTGCACGTCGAAGGGACACTAGAACCTAAATCTAGCGCGTCTGCCAATTCCGCCACACCTGCGCATTACAAAGGTGTATCGTGTGATACACCCAAATGAGCCACGGGAGAATCGAACTCCCGACAACTTGATTAAAAGTCAAGTGCTCTACCAACTGAGCTAGTGGCCCATATCAATATTAAGTTTCCTAGCTGGGCTAGTAGGATTCGAACCTACGAATGACGGCGTCAAAGGCCGTTGCCTTACCGCTTGGCGATAGCCCAGTGTCGATACCAGATGGTATCTAGGGTGGCTAGAGGGATTCGAACCCTCGACCTCCAGATCCACAATCTGGCGCGCTAACCAACTGTGCTATAGCCACCATGACTAGCTGTAGCTAGTGAACGTGCTCGAAGGGATTCGAACCCCCGACCCACGGCTTAGAAGGCCGTTGCTCT
>CAMVRH010000010.1 GCA_947169835.1 uncultured Lachnospira sp.
ATAATGCCAACAGATATTGGTATTGTGAAAGAGGTCAATATAGAAAATTATTAAATAGAGGGAAAAATGAGTAGAGAAGAAGTTTTAATTGAAATCAAAAGCATTCAGAAGGTAGGCGACCAGGAAGAGAATGTGGATGTTATCGCAAGAGGCTTTCATACTGCAGAGAATGGCGAACATTTCCTAGAGTATGATGAGTTCGATAACGAAACAGACGACAAAACTGAAAACACTATCCGCTTTAGCGAAAGCAAAGCAGAAGTGGTAAGAAAAGGTAACATGACTGGAAACCTTACTTTTGAAAAAGGTGAGAAAAACGAAACTATTTACAGTACACCTTTTGGCGATTTAAATATGGATATCATTACAAACGATATTCAGATTGATGAGAAAGACAAGCAAATCAATTTAAAAATAGTTTATGAATTATTTGCTCAAAACGAGAAAGTGTCAGACCACACTATAAACGTGAGCATCAAAAAATAAAAATAATTTAGTTAGATAAATAGGAGGAATATATGATTAACGCATTTATGATGATAGGACTTGCTTGGTGGACAATAACACTTATTGCTATAACAGGTGTTTTGCTTGTTGCTGTTATTGTTTTGTTCATTCTAGGTAAGAGAGCAGAGAAGAAGCAAGAAGGCCAAGAGAAGATGATGGAAGAAAACGCACAGGTAATAAACTTGTTCGTTATTGATAAGAAGAAGATGAGACTTAAGGATGCTGGACTACCACAGGTGGTACTAGAGCAGTCTCCAAAGCTAGCTAAGATGGCTAAGCTACCTATTGTTAAGGTTAAAGCAGGACCAAGAGTGATGAACCTTATTGCAGATAACAAAATCTGGGATCAAATCCTACCAAAGCAGGATATTAAAGCCACAGTAAGCGGTATCTACATCACTAAAGTTCAAAGACTTCGTGGCCCAGCTGCACAACCAAAAAAGAAAAAGAGAAGATAAATATTAAAATACAGGTGCGTTGGAACGGCTTCGAGATGATGACTTAGTAGTAATCATTACTCGAAAAAACATTTAGGGCACCAGCTCAAAAAAAGGAGTTTTCTTGATGAAAACTCCTTTTTGTTCGCTTCAAAAATTGTTTTGTGAACAATTTTTGTCCCTATGTTTTTTCTCGTACTGATTAACTAACTCTATCATCTCTGCAGAATGTTCCAACACACCTGCCTTTTGATATTTATATATTCTTTTCTTTCAACTGGTCGTGCAACTGAACCGCTAAGTCTTTGATTTGGTGTTTGTCCATGTCGCTTGTGTCTATTGCTTCGTAGAATTTGACATGGGCAGTGTTTGAATAGAACTTAGGTGCATGGTTTTCAAATACTTCTTTTTCGTAGTCGATGCGTACTGGCACTACTTTGCAGTGGGTCTTTTCGACTATTTTGAATCCGCCTGTTTTGAAGTCTAGTATTTCGCCGTCTTTGGAGCGGGTGCCCTCTGGGAAGAGGAATATGGAAGTACCGCCCTTTATTAGTTCAGTGGCGTTTAGTACCATCTTTAGTCCGTCTCGTGGATCTTCTCTATCTACAAATAGGCAGTGAACGAATCTCATAAGAATATTTAGAATTGGTACTTTGTTTATTTCTTTCTTAGCAATAAAACCTGTTGGTTTCTTCATAAGAGGGTAGAGCACGATGATATCAAATAGTGATAGGTGATTACCCACATATAATACAGCCTCATCTTTAGAGATGTTTTCTTTGCCTTCGGCCACAGTCTTCATTCCAGTAATCAAGTTAGCTAAGAAAAGTCCTAACTGTACCCAGCGCAAAGATACCATATCGCATGCTTTTTTGCTGAATAGTCTAATGATTAGGAATAATAGTGCCATTAGCAATGATATTAGAAAGAATACAACCAAAGGTATTGATATAATAATTAGTCTAATCATATTTTAATCCTCCGCGATTATTATAAACTAACGTATGATAAATAACAAACTAAATGTTGGTTGTTTGTCGTGCGAATAGTCAATAAAAGTAGCAATTATCGGCAAAATGTCAAAAAGTGCACTTTTTTATGCAATTATGTTAAATTTTTAAAAGGTATTGTAATTGTATTTTTTAAGTTATATAATTTATAGTACATTAAAAGGGATAATATGCTATTTTTTAAAGGAGGCAAATTATGAAAATGGTTAAGAAAATGGTAGCAGTAGTTGCTGCACTAACACTAACAATTGGTATGGTATCTACAGCTATGGCAGCTTCATGGCAGACATACTTTGGTCTTAACAAGGGCTGGTATGAAGGTATGAAAGCTAAAATCACATCAAACTCAGCTACAGGCTGGACAGTTAAAGCTTCAGACATCGGATGGGGCGGATGCTGGGGTGGACAAGTTCACCAGAAGGCAACTATTAAGAAGGGTCAGCAGTATAACATCAAGTTTACTATCAAATCTTCTAAATTAGACAAATGGGTTTACTTAAAGATTGGTGATGATAAAGGTAAGAAAATGAATCTTGGTAAATGGATAGACTGTAAAAAAGGTAAATCAGTTACAGTAAATCAAACATTTACTGCTAATTATGATGGAGATTCAATTTACTTTGGTATCGGTGGTGACTTTGGTGATAGATCAGGTGTTAAAACAGACGAAGATGCTAAGGTAAGATATAAATATGCACCTAACAAAAAGTTAGATTCTAGATTAGGATCAGATGCAGCAGCTGGTCATCCTACAGTTATTTCTGTAACAGGATTTTCATTTGGCGCGCCTGCTTCAAATGGTGGAAGCAGTAATGGTTCAAGTAATGGAACTGTAAACAGCAATGGTACAGTTAACACAGTTACTACATCAGACGGTACAGTTGCAACTGGTGATTTCACACCTATCGCTTGCGGAGCTACAGCAGTTCTAGCAGCAGCAGCTATCGTTGTTTTCGCTAAGAGAAGACAGGAAGATTAATTAATAGCAATTACGATATAAAAATTGTATAAATTGTACAAAAAAAAGCACCTCAAGGGGTGCTTTTTTTGTTGAATCCTACCTAATCCTTTGATATAATTTTACCTGTAGAATATCACTATGTGATTGTTCGGGTAAGTGAAAATTTTTTCAGATCATAAGGAGGAAACTAACATGAAAAAATTTGGTCGTAAAGCATTAGCATTAATGCTTGGTTTAGTACTATGCGTATCTATGTTCGCATTTACTGGCTGCGGTGGAAGCAGCTCAGATCCTGCTAGTTCAGGATTGGTTGACAGTGATATTAAAGGTGACATCTCAATTATGACTTGGGGTGGTGACGGAAAATATCACGAAGATATTGGTTCAGAAGACATTAGCGACAGCAAGCTAACATCACAGAATGTTGCACAGGTTTATGCTGTAGCTAAACAGTTTAAAGAAAAATATCCTAATGTAAAGATTAACATTTGGGCAAAAGCTGGTGACCCTAACCAGCCAGGAACACCTTCATGGGATCAGGAAATTGAAAACTTTAAGACAAAGTATGGTAAATATCCTGACATCTGGGGTGCAGACGATATTATTTCAGATATCAAAAAAGGTTTAGTTGCTGATTTGTCTGTATATGAGAAAGAAGATTCTTACAAGGCTTACAACAAGACTTTGATGAAACAGATGAATTATGGTGGTATGCAGGCAGGACTTCCTTCATACACTATCCCTTGGGGTATTTGGATTAACAAGTCATTAGCAGCAGATAACAACATCGATGTTCCAGATCCAGATTGGAGTATCCAAGAGTTTACAGATTTCGTAAACCAGGCAGATAAGGAAACATTCTTCGGTATGAAGTGTGCGGCTACTGACCCTGCAGGACACGATGGACACGGTCCTATGGACATCCTAGATATGGGCGTTCCAACAATCAACAAACAGATTAAAGAAAAGAACAGTATTGATCTAAATACAGACGAAGTTAAGAGTCTTCTAAAGTATGCTTCACAGTGGGCTGCTTCATCAGTTGACTCAGCAGAAGGTGCAGAGACACTTTCAACAGAAATCGCTCAGGAAAACATGGGCTATTCATGGACATACTTCGTAAACAACAGAACTTTGATTAACGTTGAAGATCCTTGGTACCTAACAGCAGGTGCTGATCCTTCAAACAAGAAGTCAAACGTTTACATCAAAGCTAAAGATTGGGACTTCTATCCATTCCCATCTACAGAATATATGGATGATGAGAACACTATTAAGCTAGTTATCGACCCTATTTGTCTACACAACTATGCTCTAGATGACTCAAATCCACAGATGAGCAAGAAAGAAAGATCACAGTTAGACTTAACATATACATTTGCTACATACTGGACAGCATCTACAGAAGCTAGACAGGCTATCTATGATCAAGGATGGACTCAGGACGGTGTACACAAAGATTCAGCTGCCAGCGATACATTCCCTGTAGTAACAGGCGATGCTTATGATGAGCAGATGGATATCTGGAACGAGCATCCAGCACACAAGGTTTACAAAGACAAAGAAGGATTCCAGAAGGTTATCAAGATCTTCAAGGAAGGTAAATCTTGGGATTACGTAGATAAATGTTGGACTAAGAAGATTTCAGAACACGGCGAAGAAATCTATACACTTCAAGAGTGGATTTCATGTAACGACAAAGACGTTGCAGGCGCTTGGATGACAGATAAGAACTGGGCTGACTCAGTTAAATCTAAGCTAGCTGACTGGAACAAGACTATTAACAAACGTATCAAGAAAGCAGACGCTGAATTCAAGACTGCTTTGAAGAAGTACTACGGAAACACTAAATAATAAGAGGTCCGTAGGGTAAGAGTTAATAGATTTTAATTAAATCAAACAATGCGGAACTGTCTAAAAATGGCGGTTCCGCTTTTGTACTTAAAGATAGTTATTTTTAAGTAAAAATAGTAACAAATAAGGAAGATTGGAGAGAAACAACAATGAAAAGAAGAATTATCACAGCATTAATAGTCGTAGCGTGTGTCATTGTTGCGGGAATCATTCTTTTCAATTTCTTTTTAAAGACTGAGCCTAGCTATGTTAAAGACATTAGCAATGCTGAATTCAAAAAAGCTTATGACACTCTTAGTAAGTCTTACTTAAACGATGGCGAAGAGGCAGAAGTGTTCTACACTGATTTCATTTCAAAGAATAGTGAGATTGGTAAAGGCGAGGCTAGTGCCAATGTTGAAGGTGGTATTTCCACTGACAGTTTTTATGAGAAAAACAAAGATGATGAGAATGTTCCTGAGGCTGTAAAAGATTATAACAAGCCTATGAAATCATTGGATTACCAAGATAAGGCTAAATATAACGTTACAGTAGATAAGTCAGGTTTGTACTACTTGGCAGTGGACTACATTTCAGTTGGTAGTTCACTATCCAACTACACTGTTAGTATGACTGTGAATGGAAAGCAAGAGTATTCGGAGATGAATACTGTTAGACTTCCAATCACTTGGAAGGATACTGACAAGAAAAACTTTGTGAGTAGTGGAGCTCTAAAGGCTTTCCCTAAGGATGGCTACGGAGACGAAATGACTCCAAAGCAGAAGAAAGTACAACAGTGGGAAAAAGAAACTTATCTATTCAACAATACATACACTTCAACTACTCCATTGTGCTTCTACCTAAAGAAGGGTAGTAATGAGGTCGTTTTAGAAAACGTTTCTTCTGGTGGTTTGGGCATTGGTAGCCTAAAAGCAGTAGAAGCGAAGGACAAGACAAAAACATATAAAGAGTACAGTAAAGCACATGGAAAAGAACCTGTCATCAAAGATGACAAGTATGCGCTACAAATTGATGGTGTAAATTACTACAGAAAGAATTCTACTGAAATCACATACGATAATGATATCGATGATTCACTTACTAGATTCAATATAGATTATAAGAAACTCAACATTTTGAAATGGGGAGAAGCTGGTGTAGAAACTACTTACACATTTGATGTGAAAAAGACTGGTAACTACAATCTAGCACTCCACTTCAAAAACGGAAAGAAAGAGTTTGAAACATTCGAAACTATTAAATTGGACGGCAAAGTACCTTTCACAGAAATGTACAATTATGCATTTAGTGCAGAGCAGTCTGATTACCAAAACGAAATATTAAAGGACAAGAAGGATAATCCTTACAAGTTCTATTTAACAAAGGGTAAACATACAATCTCGATCAAGCAGGAAAATGCTCCTATCATGGAAGCATATAGATATGCGTTGTTGATTGAACAGCATGTTACAAACTTTGACTTGGAAATCAAGAAGATTACTGGTGCTGAAGTTGATGAAAACCGTAACTGGAAGATGACTAAGTACATCAAGGGTATTGATGATTACCTAGATTCATATTCAGATATGATTCAGCACATTAGATACTTACTACAAGATTACTCTAAGAACGGAAATGCAGGAGCTGTTCTTGCATATCTAGATCAGGCAGATATCTTCATCAAAAATATGAAGGAATATCCAGATGATATCGCTCTTCATACTCAAGATCTTACTGGTCCAGATAACTCAATCTTGGTTGCATTAAGTAGTTTTGTTCAGGAATTGACTAACAACGACTTTACTTTAGATCGAGTATACGTTTGCGGAAAAGAAGATCAATTAGGTAAGGCAAATAGTTCATTTGGAAGTTCACTTTGGACAGGCATTAAATCTTTGCTTAATACTTTCATAACTGACAAGTATGATACAAAGATTTCTGACGACAAAGATACCATCACTATCTGGTTCAACAAGGCTACTACACACGTTAACTTGTTACAGAAGATGGCAGCCAGTGACTTCACAAAATATTACAAAGAAAAAACAGGAAAAGATATCAAAGTACATATCACAGCTATTCCTGACCCATCTAAGTTTACACTAGCTATCGCAGCTAAGAAGACTCCTGATGTGGCTATGGGATTATTGTCATATATGCCGTTCGACTTGTGTAGCCGTGGTGCTTTATATGACTTTACAAAATTCCCTGATTTCTGGCAGGTGGCAAACAGATTCCCAACAGGTGCTTTCGTATCATACGTATATAACGAAGGTGTCTACGCTGTTCCAGAACAGACGGATTTCAATGCTATAGTGTATAGAAAAGATATCTTCAAACAGTTAGGAATTAAGGTTCCAGATAACTGGGATGAACTAATTGACATCCTTCCAACACTTCAGAGATATGGTAAGAACTTCTACCACAATATTTCTCTTGGTGTTACAGGATATAAGTGGTTCTATCAGACAGCACCTATGATTCTACAAAACGGTGGACAACTTTATGTTCAGGATAAGAATGGAATAGTTAAGACTGGTATCGATAGCAAGAATGCTATTAGAGGTATGCAGTTACTTGGAGACTTGTTCAACAAGTACTCACTAGATACTTCAGTAAACTCATTCTTCAACTCATTCAGATATTCAACTCTTCCAATCGGTATTATAGGAATGGAAGACTACACACTGATCAAGAATGGTGCTCCAGAACTTGATGGTGAGTGGGAGATTGCTCCATATATTGGAACAAAACAGAAAGATGGCGTAACAAACAGAACATTCGTAGCAAACGGAACTGGTGCAGCCATCCTTAAAGCTTCTAAGAAGAAAGAAGCTGCTTGGGAATTCATTAAATGGTGGACAAGTAAAGATGTTCAGACAGAGTACACAAATGTGCTTACATCATCATATGGTAAGACATACTTCTGGTTATCATCTAACTTAGAAGCATTACAGAATAACCCAATGGAAGAAAAAGATAAGAATGTAATGCTCAAACAGATTAATTGGGTAACAGACGTAACAAGAACACCTGGTCAGTACTTGCTAGAGAGAACAATCTCTAACATTTGGACAAACATGGTATTCGACGGTGTATCAGCACAAGTTTCTGTTGATGAAAAGAAAGCGGATGTAAACAAGGAAATCACACGTAAGATGACAGAACTTGGTTACTACAACGACAAAGGAAAACTTGTTAAGAAGTTTAAACTACGTGGTTACGACTGGATTAAGAAAAATCAAGAGAATGCATTAAAGAAAGGGGGTAAGAAATAATGGCAGAAGTTGTTGGTAAAAAACATTTTTACAATAAAGACGGATTTAGATCATTTGCACTTATCTTCCCTTATGCATTACTATTTTGTGGATTTATCCTAATTCCTATTATCATTGCGATGGGATTGTCATTCACATACTTTGACGTTATCAATACCCCAACATTTGCGGGTATGCAAAACTACATCACTCTATTAACTGGTGATGAGATTTTCATGAAGTATGTACTTCCAAATACAATCCTTTACGCGATAGTAGTAGGTGTGGGAGGATACGCATTATCATTTATTATGGCTTGGATACTTGCACAGGTTACTCCTAGATTTAGAACAGTCTATGCTCTAGCGATGTATACACCTTCACTTGCAGGTATGATTATGATTCCATATGTTTGGAAGATTATCTTCTCAGGTGACCAGGCAGGTCTTGCCAATGCGTATTTGATGAAATTCGGATTTATAGATCAACCGATTCAGTGGTTGCTGTCCTCGGATTACTTTATGCCGATTATGATTTTCGTATCCCTATGGTCATCCATGGGTATCGGTTTCTTGGCGATGCTTTCAGGTATTATGAACATCGATCAAGAGTTGTACGAGGCTGCTTACATTGATGGTATTAAGAACAGAGCACAAGAAATCATTTACATTACAGTGCCATCTATGAAACCACAGATGTTATTCGGTGCGGTAATGTCTATCGTTAATGCCTTCAACATGGGCTGGATTGGTGTACAGTTGGCAGGTGCCAACCCAACACCAGAGTATGCCGGACAGTTGATTGCAAACCACATAGACGACTATGCATATATTAGATACGAGATGGGATATGCTTCAGCCATATCTGTAGCTTTACTCTGTCTAGTATATTTGTGTAGTAGAGTAGCAAACAATCTCTTTACAGAGAAAGATGAATATTAGAAAGGAGGAATCATTATGGCAAATTTTCAAGGTAATAGAATTAACCCATCGAGATTTTCCAAAGGACAGATTAAGTTTCACATTATAGCGTTACCATTGTCGATCTTTATGATTACTCCAATCTTATTCGTTATATGTAACGCGTTTAAGCCTCTTGGTGAGTTGTTTAGATTCCCACCAAGAATCTTCGTGTACAATCCAACTTTGGATAACTTTAAAAACTTAATGGAAATGGCTGGTAACACTGGTATTCCAATGTCCAGATATTTCCTTAACTCTTTGATTGTAACTGGCTTAACTGTAGTACTCAACTTGATTATTACAATTATGGCTGCTTACGTATTCTCAAAGAAAAAATTTAAACTAAGCGGTGCTTTATGGGAAATCAACCAGTTAGCTCTTATGTTCGTAGCTACAGCCGTGGCTATTCCTAGATACTTAGTTATCGTAAAAATAGGAGCGTACAACACTTGGTTTGCACACATCCTACCACTTATTGCCGTACCAGTAGGACTCTTCTTGGTAAAACAGTTCGTGGATGGAATCCCAGATGCACTGATCGAAGCTGCCGTTGTGGACGGTGCTGGAGATATAAGAATACTTAGAAGTATTATTATTCCTTTGGCAAAGCCAGCGCTAGCTACTACAGTAGTGTTGACATTCCAGGCAGTTTGGATGAACGCAGAAACATCAAACAACTATATTACAAATGAATCACTGAGAACGTTCACGTACTACGTGGCGGCCTTAGGTGTTAATACCCAGATGTCTGCGCAAGGTATGATGGCGGCGGCCAATATGATTTGGTTCTTGCCTAACTTAATCATATTCATTGCAATGCAGTCTAAGGTTATGAACACAATGGCTAGCTCAGGTATCAAGTAAGGAGGCAGAGTTATGAGATTTATTAAGAGATCGTTAGTTCTGCTCCTTGCAGTAACTTTCGTGATTATGAGTGCTTTGCCTGTAGCAGCATCACAGGCCACAAGTTATACATATACTTTGGATGATGACAGCGAGATGGTAAGAACCCAGGATGCTTATCTTCCAGATAGAACTATCACTGATTTGGGATTAGATAGTCCTCAGGATATGTTTATTACAGATGACAACCTAGCTTACATCGCAGATTCAGGTAATTCTAGAGTAGTTGTATACAATATCGACACAGGAAAAGTTGATAAAATATATTCAAAAGAAACAGTAAGCGACAAAGACTTTGAAGGATTCGACAAACCATCAGGCTTGTTCATATCTAAAAAAGGCGAACTCTTTGTAGCGGACCCAGGTAAGAAAACAGTATTTAAGTTCGATAAGAACGGTAAATACGAGAGAAGATACGATAGACCTACAGCAGTTATCTTTAACGGAAGCGGTAGTAAAGATAAGACAAACTACGAGCCAAGTAAGGTAGCTATCGATAGTGGTGAGAACCTATATATCGTATCTGAAGGTTTGTACGATGGTATTATCCAACTTGCTAAAACTGGCGAGTTCTTGGGATACTTCGCGACAAATAAAGCAAAACTATCACCTGTTCAGGCATTCTTGAAGATGATCTATACAAAGGAACAGGCTAAGAATTCTACATTATTAAATACTGACCCACAGACATTCTCAAATGTCTTTGTAGACAAAAAGGGAATGGCGTACTCAGTTTCTATGAATGCTCCAGATGATGGACTTAAGAAGCATAGTACAAAGGGTTCTAACATGTTTAAGAACGATGTAGTTTGTACAGAGCACTTAACAGACGTAACAGTAGATAATAATGGAATTATTTACACAAGTGATACAGAAGGTTTCATCTGTGTTTATACACCTGATGGAGAACTAATCTTCAAACTTGGTGCGAAGGTTAATGACATGTCTATTTCAGGTTTGTTCAAATCTCTAGTTACTATAGCAGTAGATAACAAAGGAAACATTTGGACAGCCGACGGTGAAAATGGATATCTACAGTCATTCTCTCCAACAGAGTATGCAACTACCATTTATCACGCGCTAACTGAATACGAAAACGGTAATTATGACGTGGCATTGGACGACTGGAGTTACGTACTAAGACTTAACCAGATGTCAGTGCTAGCTCATAACGGTGTTGCTAAAGCATATTACAACAACGAGAAATACCACAAAGCGATGGAAGATTTCGAAATCGCTGGTAACAGAGAAGGTTATTCAGAAGCGTACTGGGAAGTTCGTAACAAACAAATTCAAAAATACTTAGGACCATTCTTAATAGTAGTAATTCTACTAATAGTACTTAAGATAGTAATTAGTCTTGTAGATAAGAAGAAAAGAATCTCGGCAGCCAAGAAGAATCTTGGCAAGAAGCTAAGTAAAGTACCGGTGCTAAGTGAGATAGGTTATGCATTTAAGTGCGCAAGACATCCTATTGACAGATACGATGACATTAGAGTTGGCAAGCATGGATCACCACTTACAGCGCTTATCATCTATATCATCTTCTTCGGAGTATACATGCTCTACACTGTAGGTAAAGGATTTATCTATCAGTACCAGAAGGTAGAGGATATGGATATGGGAGCCGTAGTAGTAGGTTTCTTCGCAATCCTAATTCTATTTATCATATGTAACTACTTAGTAACATCAATCACAGACGGTGATGGTACTATCAAACAGATTTACATGATTCCAGCTTACGGATTGATGCCAGCAATGATAGCAATGCTTGTAACAACTGGCCTATCATATTTCCTAACATACAACGAAGCATTTATCTTAACGGTAATCATGATAATCGGTGTCGGATGGTCAATAGCAGTCATCTTCGAAGGACTCGCAACAGTCCACGACTATGACTTCAAGGGAACAGTAGTAAGTTTGATAATTACAGCAGTATTCATCTTGATTGCAGTAATAGTGGTTCTAGTAATTATCATTATGTGGGATCAGCTATCAGACTTCTTAGTTACATTAGGAAAGGAGGTAATAAGAAATGTCACAGGCGGCTAAAAAGTATATTAAAATATCAAGCCTTGTTGTTACAATTCTTTGCATCCTTTCACTGGGAGTTGGAGTATTCGCTGCGTATCTAAATACGAACAGAGATACTAGAAAAGCTCCTGAGAAAGCAACAGAAAAGCTTTCTATTAAAGACGGTGGCTACAAAAAACTTTGCGAGATTGGAAAGTACGAGTATTACTTCCGCGACGACAGAGATATTGTAGCAATCAAAGATAAAAACAACGGTTACATTTGGAAGACTGGTTTAGATGCACCATTTAGTAATCAGATTAGAGATGCTAAAGACGCAGTAGACAACGGTTCTGTTAAGGAATTTGCTGAGGAAGAGGAAATGACACCAGCTGAAGTTAGAGAGTTGGCGAAAACTCCTCAGGAGCAAGACCTTAACTCACAGTTTACAGCTATGGCAAACTCACTTATTACTCTCGAGTACTTCTCAGGTGAGGGCGATAGTATGACTACGTCAAAGGTTTCTTCAGCATCTGAAGAATCAAAAGATGGTTCATCTACACTTTCAAAAGTATCAGGCACAGATAATGAGTTTAAGTTGAAATGTAAATTCGGCGTGAACGACGAAAAGATCACAATGAATGTTTACATGACTTTCACAAAAGATGGAAAAGTTAATTACAACATTCCATACAAAGAAATTGAAGATACTAACGACGGCAAAACAAAGTCAGACATCAAGAACGTTATTATCACACCATTCCTTGGAACAAGTGGTGGCGGACTAAAATACTACAGTAATGAAGACCAAGCTTGGACTAAGATCAAATCTAAAAAGTTCACTCCAGGTTACGTGCTAGTACCAGACGGCAGTGGTGCTTTGATGAGATTTGAAAAGAACGCAGCCAAGTTTACAGATTACGAAGGTGATGTATATGGAGTAGATCCTGCTACAGATATGTACTACCACAGTGAGAAGAACGATGCTGTTGAAGTTAAACAGCCAAGTATGCCAGTATTTGGTATTTCACACGGTGATGGTACACAAGCTGCATTTGTATCGTATGCGACAAAGGGTTCAGAGTATATGTCAATCAATGTTGTTCCAGCATCTACTGACAAGAACAAGATTAAATATACTTATGCATACCCAGCATTCAAATACAATGCAGAGTATTTCCAAGTAAAGGATCAGGCAGGAAACTCATACAGAAAAGTTCAGGATGTTATGAACAAATTTGACATCAACATCACATACGAGTTCCTAAGTGGAGATGGAAAAGATGGCACTCCATCAGCAGATTATGTTGGAATGGCCAAAGCTTACAGAAACTACTTGATTAAGTCAAAGACTTTGAAGAAAGTTCAGACAGCTAAGAAAGACATTCCTATCAGAATTGACTTCTTGATGTCCGATTCAAAGAAAGGTGTGTTCTCAACACAGGAAGTTCCAGTTACAACTGTGGATAATGTGAAAGACATACTAGATGACTTGCTCAAAGATAAAGTTAAAAACATTAACTCTGGACTTATTGGATGGCAGAGTGGTGGCGAAACAATGGCTAAGCCAAACAGCACAAGTTTCTCAGGCGACATTGGTAGCGAGGGAGACTTCGAAGATATGATGGCATACTTTAATAAGAAGAAAGTCGACGTATCATACTCAAGAGATTTCGCAAACATCAACGAAGATATGACAAGTTACTATGGAGTGGCAGCAAGACACTTGAGTACTAAGTATATCGAAGTTGATAAGACAGCTATCTTGCCACAGAACGTTCCAGTAACTGAGTTTAGTTATGCGAGCCCAGAGACTAGTGACGAATGGTTAAATGATTTATATGATGATTTGTATGATGACGACGACGCAAGCAAGTCATTTACCGTAGATGGAATTTCAGATATGCTAGTTAGTTCATATTCTGGAAAGAGTGATTTCACATCACCATCTGAGGCCATCAAACTATATCAGAAATCATTTAAGAATATTAAAAAGAAGACGAAGCTAAATATGGTTAACCCTAACCAGTATTTGTGGAAGTACACAGATCGTTTCTTACAGTCATATGTAGGAACATCACAGTACGTATACGAAACAGATACAGTTCCATTCTTACAGATGGTATTAAATGGAACAATGGAAGTTTA